>CAZUZZ010000121.1:0-5702 GCA_964625055.1 uncultured Bacteroides sp.
GGGGCTGATCAAAGCGATCGACAATTTTGACAGCACGCTGAACGTAAAATTCAGCACTTATGCCGTTCCCATGATCGTCGGGGAAATTCGCCGCTATCTCAGGGACGCCAATTCCATTCGGGTCTCCCGCTCCTTAAAGGACACCGCCTACAAAGCCATCTACGCCAAAGAGCATCTGACCCGTACCAATTCCAGAGAACCCACCGTCACAGAGATTGCCAGCGAGATCGGCGTCCCCAAGGAGGATATCGTCTACGCGCTGGATGCCATCCAAAGCCCCTTAAGTCTCTATGAACCGGTCTACACGGACGGCGGCGACACACTCTATGTAATGGATCAGATCAGCGACAAGAAAAGCGGCGAGGAGGTCTGGGTGGAACACATCTCCTTGAGCGAAGCTATGAAAAAACTGACCAAGCGGGAGCACGAGATCATCTCCCTGCGTTTCTTTGAGGGAAAGACCCAGATGGAGGTTGCCGAGAAAATCGGCATTTCCCAGGCGCAGGTCTCCCGTCTGGAGAAAAATGCTTTAAAAACTATGCGGCTCTATCTGACCGCATGATCTCTGTACCGCGAAAAAGAGCCGGGAGAAATTTCCCGGCTCCTTGTCACATCAGTTAAATTTTGCAATATCAAAAGTGATCGTAATATCCTTTTCGCCATAGAGCTTAAAATAATTTTGGATGATACGATCCGTCACCACACGCACATTTTCTCTCTCCGTCCCCAAAAGCACCACCAGGAACTGAGAACTGCTGTATCTGGCTCCCACATCCACGCCGCGCAGAGACTTACAGATTGCCTGTTCCATACACTGCATGGCCATCTCCATACGCTCCAGCTGTATATCCCCGCCGTTTGACGAAAACAGAGTGAAGAGCAGGAGCTGCGTCTCCTTCTTATTCCGTTCTGACATATGTGTCACAAAATCATAAACGTGGTTGAACTCGCTGTAGTCTACCTGGAATGCTCCCTTATAAGTCTCCTGATTCTTGATGGCATCCATGATCTTATTCAAATCGCCCTGCGATTGCTCAGGTGTCCGTAAAACTCCGGTTTTCTGGTAGAATCCATATCGCTGTCCAGGATTTTGTTTCACCAGATAAAGCGCCTTGTCCGCCCGCCTGTAAAGTTCCTCAAACTCCCTGCAGCCTCTGCCCGATACGCTGATACCCACGGAGAGATCGGCTTCCTTGAGCAGCTCCACCTCGTTCCGCTTCTCTTCATAAGCGGCAAGAAGCTGCTCCACTCTTTCCTTTATGGTCTCCTCGTCAGTTATGCCTGCAAGATAATATAAAAACTCATCTCCGCCGGTTCTGCAGACCAGATCATTTCCGCATACCTCCCGCAGAACATCGGCCACCACTTTTAAAGCATAATCTCCCATCAGATGCCCATGCAGATCATTGATCTGCCGGAAATGATTCAGATCTATGAGCATCAGGGATCCCCCCTCTGCCCGCAGGCCTACGGAGATATCATGCTCTCCCTTTCGTCTGCTCAAAAGACCTGTCAGATAATCGATCGGCGATTCCCGGATTTCCATGCCTCCCGCCGTGATGCCCACGACTTTACCACTGTCATAAAGCGGTTTCGCCATATCTTCTTCCGGCATCCACACCTTCTCCACGGCGCCTTCCTTGATCAACTCAATAAAAATATCCACAAGCTCTGGATCCCACTGGCTTCCTCTTCCTCTTTCCAGTTCCTCCATGACCACATCATCATTCAGTTTTCTGCGATAAACCCGGTTGCTGGTCATGGCATCGTAGGAATCCACCAATCCGATCACCCGTGCCACCAGAGGAATGGATTCTCCCTTAAGACCCTCCGGATATCCCTTGCCATCGTATCGTTCGTGATGGTATTTGGCGCCCACACTGATATTGGGAAAAGTCTTAAAATCATTTAAGATCTCCGCACCCACCACGGTATGCCCCTTGATCAGGCGAAACTCCACATCAGTCAGCTTGAAGGGCTTATTGAGCACAGCGTCCGGGACCCCGATCTTTCCCACATCATGCATCATCGCCACATAATAAATGTTCTGAATATCCTCCTCCGGCCAGCCCAACCGCTGTGCCAGAAGCTCAGCGTATGCCGCCACCCGCATGGAATGTCCCTTGGTATAGTCATCCTTGGCATCCACCGTATTGGCGACGGTCATGATCGCCTGAATCGTGACGCGCTCCATCTCCCTCGTCTTTTCATCCAGTCTGCGCTGCAGGTCTTTCCGATAGCCGTCCAGCTCTATCGTACTTTTTGTGCGGCTTAACAGGATATTAGGCTCAAAAGGCTTGGAGATAAAATCGTTTGCTCCTACACGGAAGCACTCGATCTCCGTCTCCGCACTGCGGTCCGCCGTCAGAAAGATCACAGGTATTTTTTTCCAATGCGGATCCTTCTGCAGTGTCTCCATCACCTCAAAACCGCCGATCTCCGGCATATTGATGTCTAAAAGGATCAGGTCCGGCGTGTGCCTCTCCAGATACTTGTATGCCTGACTTCCGGAATTCACAGCCACCACCTTGTATTCACTTTCTAAAAGTTTCTGTGCCGTGGCCAGTGTCAGTCTGTCATCATCGACGATCAAAATAATCTTTTTCATTTGTCCCCCAACTCAGTCCCTGAATGCCGTACTTTTTTTCATTATACGCTTAACCAATATAAAAAGCAAACAAATATAGATTTAGGTATCCTTGCTCATTTCCTTCTTAAGCCTCCGCATGATCTTTTTCTCAAGCCGGGAAATGTAGGATTGTGAAATTCCTAACAGCTCCGCCACTTCCTTCTGGGTCAGCTCCTTCCCCTCCGCATTGCCGATGCCGAACCGCAGCCGTATGATCGTCTGTTCCCGCTCGGACAGCTTTGCGATTGCCCGAATCAGGAGTTTTTTCTCCACTTCGTTTTCCAGATCCTTATAGATCACATCCTCCTCCGTCCCAAGGATATCCGAGAGCAGCAGCTCATTGCCGTCCCAATCCACATTCAGCGGCTCATCGATGGAGACCTCCATTCGATGCTTGTTATTTCTTCTGAGGTACATTAAGATTTCATTCTCAATACAGCGGGAAGCATAAGTTGCCAGCTTAATGTTCTTTTCCGGGTTAAAGGTGTTGATGGACTTGATCAGTCCGATGGTCCCTATGGAGATCAGATCCTCCACGCCCACCCCTGTATTGTCAAACTTTTTGGCTATGTACACTACCAGTCTTAAGTTATGCTCTATCAAAATCGATTTTGCCTCATCCTCATACTCTGTTCCCAGATCACCGATGATCTCTGTTTCCCTTTCGCTCTCGAGGGGCGGCGGCAGCACCTCCGCTCCTCCTATGTAATGAATATCTCCCTGTCTGGCCATCAGGAATTTCGGTTCCCTGTGCACCATCTTAAATTGAACCTTACCGGGAATTGCCACTTTTAAAACCATTCTTCTTCCTCCTAGTTTTCTAATAACCCAGGGTGTAATATCATCTGATAGGCGCTATCCTCCGATATGCCCGCATCACAAATCGCAACTATGATATGTTCTCTCACAAGCGCTTCTCCCGCCTCCTCGATCCGCATTCCGGGAAGCTCATAGGCGGAGAGGATACCATTTCGCCGCCCCACACTGTGATAGGGAATCGCATGGTATTTTTCCTCCACCAGACAGGGCGCCAAACATCCGGCGATCCGCCTGCTGATCAGGCTCACCGGCGCCCCGCTTATGGGATCCGTCAGATGATTCCCTGTATCCACCAGCGCCTGCACCCGGATCTCCTGTCCCGGCGACGGTGCATAGATATATACCGTCCTCAGAGTGTC
The DNA here is from genome assembly GCA_964625055.1 of uncultured Bacteroides sp. Classification (GTDB taxonomy): domain Bacteria; phylum Bacillota; class Clostridia; order Lachnospirales; family Lachnospiraceae; genus UBA3282. The sequence continues at coordinate 3,808 of CAZUZZ010000121.1, forward strand.
CGCTCTCCTTTTCATAATCCTGCTGATCAGAAACCTGAGGATCTCATAGGCCAGGGCAGCCGCCAGCAAGCTCAAAAGAAGGCTGCCTCTCCCCTTCAGAAAGAATCTTAAGCGGTTCAGAATCCATATCATGGCACTGCCGAAAAAAAATCCTGCAGCCGCCATCGCCAGGGATGCCCGAAAAAGACTGCGCACACCATATATCCGATAGGTGAGACACATCATGCACATACTGACAGGCAACGCGCCGAGTAAAAGTCTGCCTCCCACCGTAAACACCGGCACCATAAGAAACAGGCAGCTCATCCCGGCCCACACTACAGCACCCAGCCATTTTTTCCGGCGCGTGGCAGTACGCCGTAAAAGCTGTCCGGCCAGAGACAACAGATACAGATCCGTTATCATCTGCAGGATAAAAACACTGTCAATATATAATTTGTAATACACATTACACCTCCGTATTTCACCTCCATTATAAAAAAAACAAGATGCATTTTCTGTCACAATCAGGGAGCATTTCCTTTATTTTTCCAGACAGATAGCAACAAAAAACCACAGGATATTCTCCTGTGGTTTTCTTATTCCCTTCGGGAAATCTCTTCTTATTTTCTAAGGAAGCTGGGGATATCCAGGGACTTCTCCTCCACCGAGCTCTTGATATCATTGGTCTTCTGGATGCCGATCGCCTTTAACCCGGGCTGTCCCTTAGCCTGTCCGCTCTGCTGTCCGACCATGGGCTGTTTCAGACCGACGCCCGGCGCTGTAAATCCGCCAAGCCCGACGCCTGTTCCCACCGGTTTCCCTTGCAGAGAAGTGGGGGTTATGTATCCGCTCTTGAAGCCAAGGCCGCCCTGTCTTGCCGCCTTCTCCTCGATTCCCGTAGCGATGATCGTCACATTACAGGTATCGGTCATACTGGAGTCATACATCGCACCGAAGATGATGTTCACCTCATCTCCCGTGAGCGCCCTCACATAATCGGAAGCATCGGAAGCATCCGCTAACGAGATATCTCCGGAAACATTGATGATCACGTGTGTAGCTCCCGTGATCGTCGTCTCGAGCAGCGGGCTCTCCACTGCCATCTTCGCCGCCTCAGTCGCCTTGTCATCCCCCTTGCCGGTACCTATACCGATATGGGCGATACCCTTGTCCTTCATGACCGTCTGCACATCCGCAAAGTCCAGATTGATGATCGCCGGCATATTGATCAGGTCCGTAATGCCCTGCACCGCCTGCTGCAATACTTCATCCGCCTTCTTCAAGGCTTCCGGCATCGTCGTACGCCTGTCCACGATCTCCAGCAGTTTATCATTAGGAATCACGATCAACGTGTCCACATTGTCTTTGATCTTATCGATACCGGAGAGAGCGTTAGCCATACGCGTCTTCGCCTCGAACCGGAAAGGCTTCGTCACTACACCGACCGTCAGGATACCCATATCCTTCGCCAGCTTGGCCACCACAGGAGCCGCGCCCGTACCGGTACCGCCGCCCATACCGCAGGTGACAAACACCATGTCCGCCCCCTTCAGAGCCTGCGCCACTTCCTCCGCGCTCTCCTCCGCCGCTTTTTCACCGATCTCCGGCTTCGCTCCCGCACCGAGCCCCTTGGTCAGCTTCTCACCGATCTGCAGCAATCTGGTCGCCCGGCAGAGCTGCAGCGCCTGTTTATCCGTATTGATCCCGATAAACTCCACGCCGTCTATCTCTTCGTCTATCATTCTATTTACAGCGTTATTTCCCGCACCGCCGACACCGACTACAATAATCTTCGCCGCGGCTTCCGCTTCATTCGACTTAATCTCCAGCAAGGTGCTTCCTCCTCCTACTTCCAAATACTCCGAATAAACTCATATAGTTTATCATATAATTATTTTCCAAACTTCGCAACC
>CAZUZZ010000122.1:0-3658 GCA_964625055.1 uncultured Bacteroides sp.
TTTCCTTATCCTGTGTGATATGGCGTCTGGCGTCCTCTATGATGTAATCCGGCAGACCCAGACGGGATGAGATCGCGAAAGCGTTGCTCTTGCCGGGAATGCCGATCAGGAGACGGTAAGTGGGCCGGAGCGTCTCCACATTAAATTCACAGCAGGCGTTCTCCACAAAGGGAGTCGAGAGGGCGTAGACCTTTAGCTCGCTGTAGTGGGTGGTAGCCATCGTCCGGATGCCCCTGCCATGCAGATGATCCAGAACAGAAATAGCCAGCGCCGCACCCTCCGTAGGATCCGTTCCCGCACCCAGCTCGTCAAAGAGACAGAGAGAATCCATATCTGCTTCCTTCAAAATAGACACGATGCTGGTCATGTGGGAGGAGAAAGTGGAAAGACTCTGCTCAATGCTCTGCTCGTCGCCGATATCTGCGTAGACCTCCCGGAAAATGGAGAGCTCCGAACGATCCAATGCCGGGATATGCAAACCGGCCTGTCCCATCAGGGTCAACAGTCCTACAGTCTTTAATGCCACCGTCTTACCGCCCGTGTTTGGCCCGGTGATGATGAGCAGATCAAAATCAATGCCCAAAGAAATATCCACGGGCACTACCTTCTTCTTGTCTATGAGAGGGTGGCGGCCTTTGCGGATATGGATCTGATGTTCCGTGTTAAAGATCGGCATGGTGGCGTTTTGTTCCATAGCCAGAGATGCCTTGGCAAAGATAAAATCCAGCATAGTCATGGCGTGCTGGTTCGTTGACAGAGCCTCGGTGTGGGCCGCCGTCAGGGCGCTCAGAGATGCCAGGATCGCCTCGATCTCTTCCTGCTCTTTGATGGACAGCTCCTTTAACTCATTATTCAGATTCACCACTGCCGCCGGCTCAATGAAAAAGGTGGAGCCGGTGGAGGACTGATCGTGTATCATGCCGGGCACCTGCCCCTTGTATTCTGATTTGACCGGAATACAGTAGCGGTTGTCGCGCATGGTCACCACGGCGTCCTGCAAATAGGTGCGCAGAGAGCCGTTGATCATGGAGTTTAGTTGAGAATGAATTCTGTCGTTGGTGATTGCCATACTGCGGCGGATATGTTTTAAGGTGGCACTTGCGTCATCGGCAATCTCCTCCTCGGAAAGAATACAGCGGTTAATCTCATTGGCGAGTTGTGTGAGCGGCTCCAGACTGTCAAAATAACTATCCAGCGAATCGCCGGGGACATCATCGCGCTCTCTGCGGCCATAGGTTTTGACCCGGTTTACATTGTCGAGAAAAGAGGCAATGCGCAGAAGTTCCGCTATGGATAAAGTGCTGCCGATCTCCAGAGATTTCAGGCTCATACCCAGATCTCTGTTGCTGCCAAAGGAGGTAGAACCTTTGGCAAAAAGGCGTCCCAGAGCGTCCGCCGTCTGCGCCTGCGCCGCGCGGATCTCGTCTAAGTCCGTCATGGGAAGCAGCGCTGCCGCCAGTTTCCGGCCCGGTTCAGAGGTTGCTTTCTCTGTCAGCTGGTCAATGATCTTATGATATTCTAAAACGCGTAGTACTTTGTTGTTCATAATTTTAAGATATCCTTATGAGATTATGTTTAAGAGCATTTTATCATAAAAGCAGGGGAATTACCACGAGGGCATTGAAAACTTGTAAAGAAGGATGGAAAGAGATATAATGACAGCGTTATGGAGGAAAAGAATGGACAATAAGACGAGCCAAAGTCATGACGAATATTATACATTTACAGTGCTTTATTTGCTTTTTGTACCCATTGCCATAACGATTATAATATTTATCCGATTCGATGACATAGTTGAATATACGCCTCTATTTGTCGCGTTTGTGGCGTGTCTCTATTCCTATTTGAGTATTGGCAGATTCAAATGGAATAAACCTGACAGCCTGTTTGGAGTATATCTGCCTGTTTTTGTATATTTGGGCTGGCAGTTGTTTCTCTCGGCTATGTTTACCTTACTTGCCTATGACGGAGCATTTTTCTATGCGATATTATCCCTGAATCTCTATGGCGGTTTGATGGCGGGTTCACACTGGCAGTTGGTAATGCTTTTTAACTGGATTTATAATTTGTCGCTCTTAGGCGGGTTTGCAGCAGGAGAGAGGTTTGCTTTTCGCAAGACCAAAGTAACGCGGAAAGCTTTTCGTATCAAATATGTATGGCTGGTACTGACCGGTAGTGCTGTGATAATGCTGATCAGTGAAGGTGTCTGGTTTTATAAGTGGAGAGATATTATAATAGAACGTGATCCTGAGCAGAGCGGGTATGGATTCGCCTATGAGAACGGCTATTCAAGCACTAATTTAGAACCGTACTATGTTGAAAATGAGGAAAACATTCTGGCGAAATTAGATGCGCCTTCCACATTTATGATCTCTGAACCAACCCAAATGCCTGTGTTAGATGGCGCAGAAGCGGCGTATCCGATCTATTCCGCTTTTGCCAACGCCTGCTATGAGGATATTGGGGAGATACAGGAATATGCCAAAAAGAACGGATACAAAAATCCTGACATTATAATGCCTGTCAAATTTAACAACAGTGTGATTGCCTTTGAGGACTTGGCGGCGGGAGAGACAGATATCTTTTTTGGCGCGAAACCATCAGCAGCGCAGCAGGAACTGGTCAACGAAGCCGGGAAGGAACTGATTCTGACACCAATCGGCAAAGAAGCGTTTGTCTTTTTTGTAAACAGCGAAAATCCGGTTGACGGACTGACTTCCGACCAAATACGTGATATTTATTCCGGAGAAATCACGAATTGGAAGAAAATTGGCGGAGTAAATGAACGAATTCTGGCATTCCAGCGTCCTAAAAATTCCGGTTCTCAGACAATGATGGAATATTTTATGGGTGACACGCAGCTCAAAAAACCGGTGCGAACGGAATCTGTCAGCAGCATGGGGGATCTGGTCCTAACGATAGCGAGTTATCAGAATCGGTCTTCGGCAATCGGTTATTCTTTTCGTTATTTTGCAACCATTATGGTAAATGATATGGATTATTCGAATCATATTAAATACTTGTCAGTGGATGGCGTTTATCCCGATGTGGAGACGATCCGATCCGGGGCATATCCGCTCACTACAGAACTTTATGCGGTTACGCTTGCCGATAATCCGAATGAAAATGTGGAGTTATTCTTAGATTGGATGACAAGTCCTCAGGGTCAGCAGATCGTGGCGGATACCGGATATGTTGCGATTCAGGATCCGTGAAAGAGCTGCCAAAATGGTGTAAAGGATAACAGAATATAATCTGCATTGTTAAAATGCAGTTTTTTTTGTATACTTATTATGTTGTTAAGAGATAAAACGTCCTTTGATTCTGAGAACAGGAGATATTCATGTCCGAACAGGAAAAAGAACAGAATCCCATAGCGGAGGAACCCGTCAAGGAGCAGGCGCAGTACACACCCTCTGTGCAGGCAGAGTTCATGCGGGAAAAAATCAAGCAAAAGCCCGTCAATAAGAAGAAGCTTCTTCGGAGAACCGTGATCACTGCGCTGATGGCGGTGGTGTTTGGACTGGTAGCTTGTTTTACGTTTCTGGTGCTTGAACCGGTGATCAGTAACCGTCTCTATCCGGAGGAGGAACCTAAAGAAGTGGCGTTCCCTGAGGAGACGCCGACGGAGGAGATGAAGCCGGAGGATATGCTGGTC
>CAZUZZ010000122.1:3668-5667 GCA_964625055.1 uncultured Bacteroides sp.
CAATGAAGAAGATATGGAACCGGTGGAAGCCGTGGAGGTGGAGCTGGTAGACGAGCAGATAGAGGAAATCCTCTCTCAGGTGGAATTTGAATTTAATCTGGAGGATTATCAGGCACTCCATGACGAGCTGCGGAAGCTGGCGGAAAATGTAAGCCGGGCGGTAGTCACGGTGGCAGGTGTTACCTCCGATGTGGACTGGTTTAATAATACCTATGAAAATGTGGCCTCGTCCTCCGGCGTGATCGTAGCCAATAACGAGAAGGCCATTCTGATTTTAGTCAGTGCCGGCAATCTGAAAGGCGCAGACAGCATTGAAGTGACTTTCTGTGATCAGACGCAGGTAGAGGCGGAGCTTGTACAAAAGGATGAGAATACGGGTCTTGCAATATTATCAGTGCCCCTCCGGGATATTTCGGAGGAGACCATGGATGTGATCGATATTGCGGAGCTTGGCAGTTCCAATACTATGAATCTGTTGGGAACGCCGGTGATCGCGCTGGGCAGTCCGCTGGGAACCAGCGGTTCGATCAGTTACGGTGTGGTGACCTCTACAGGAACTGTCATAGACCTGCCGGATGCCGCCTATAAAAAAATTACCACGGATATCTATGGAAGCCGCAATGCCACCGGTATTCTTATCAATTTAAAGGGACTGGTGATCGGCATCATAGACAATGTCAATACGAGTAATGACATGGGCAACCTGCTCACGGCTTACGGGATCACCGAATTGAAGCGCACTATTGAGCAGATGTCCAACGACAAAGAGCGGGCATATCTGGGTGTGCATGGGGCGGATGTGCCCAGAGAGGCGATAGAGGATACCCAGATCAATACGCCTCCCGGCGCATACATCCGATCGATCGAGATCGATTCTCCCGCGATGGAAGCAGGGATTCAGGGCGGTGATGTGGTGATTCGGATAAATGAAACGGAGATTATGACTTACAATGAGCTTTTGAATATTATACAATCGTCGAAGCCTGAGGATGTATTGACCTTTACACTGATGCGGCAGGGACATGAGATGAGTGTGGATGTGACGCTGGGAAGCTGGTAAACTATGCAGATACCGGACAAGAGCAGATCGCTTGTCTGCGTATCCTGACATAAACGATTTTGTAAGAAAGGAAAAGAGAATGAAATATATAAAGGATTATAAGGAAGGCGACAGATTATCCGATATTTATCTGTGCAAGCACAAACAGTCGGCGGTGACAAAGAATGGTAAGCCCTATGACAATGTGATCTTGCAGGATAAGACGGGTACCATAGACGCAAAGATCTGGGACCCCAATAATGCGGGGATCGAAGATTTTGACAGCATGGATTACATAGAAGTATATGGCGATGTGACCAGTTTTCAGGGTGCATTGCAGGTCAATGTAAAGCGCGTGCGCAAATGCAGAGAGGGCGAGTATGACCCTGCGGATTATCTTCCCGTCAGCAAATTCGGGATTCCGGAAATGACGGAGGATCTTCTAAAATTCATTGACAGTATAAAGAATCCTTATCTGCACGGTGTTCTGGAGGCTTTTTTTGTGAAGGATCCGGAGTTCCTCAAGGCGTTTCAGCAGTCCTCTGCGGCAAAGACGGTACATCATGGATTTGTGGGCGGCTTATTGCAGCATACTCTGGCGGTGACGAAGCTGTGTGATTACTACTGTACCCAGTATCCGATTTTAAATAGAGATCTGCTGCTCACGGCGGCGATCTTCCATGATATAGGCAAAATAAAGGAGCTTTCCCTCTTCCCGCTGAATGATTACACGGAGGACGGACAGTTTCTCGGACATATCGTGATCGGCACCGAGATGGTGGGAGAAAAGATCCGGCAGATTGACGGCTTCCCGCTACTACTTGCCAACGAACTGAAGCACTGCATTCTCTCCCATCACGGCGAACTGGAATTTGGTTCTCCGAAAAAACCGGCCATTGTGGAGGCGGTGGCGCTCTCCTATGCGGATAATACGGACGCCAAGATGGAGACCTTTACGGA
>CAZUZZ010000123.1:0-5644 GCA_964625055.1 uncultured Bacteroides sp.
TACGATAACAATTGGCGAGCTTATGAATACCACTCTGGAATTAGACCAGCATAATACCAATGCCCTGTTGGATTATTACGAGCTATTGACCATGCGTAACTCCATCAAACATCCAAAGGTAACTACGCCGCCGCAATTTAAAAAATAGTAAACTCTGCACCTGCTACACGCTGGATGAGATGGAGGCCGCCCCAAAAAAGGCCTATGAACAGATCATCGGCCACAGCGGCCCATCCTCCATGGGAAAGCCCAGGCTGTCCTTGCAGCAACATAATCTATTTATGGAAGATACACAGCCTTCACTGAATCAAGTGCGCAGGCACTCGATTTTTTACAGTAATTCCCTGAGCATCCGGTTCACCGCTCCGGGATCGGCCTTCCCTTTCATGGCTTTCATGGTCTGTCCCACGAGAAAACCGATGGCCTTCTCCTTGCCGTTCCGGTAATCCTCCACGGACTGGGGGTTCGCCGCGACCACTTCCTCTATGGTCTTTTTCAAAGCCCCCTCATCGTTGACGGTCTTTAAGCCTTTCTCCTCCACGTACTGCTCCGGATCGATATCATTTTCAAACATTACCTCGAAGACTTCCTTTGCCACCGAGCTGTTGATCACTTTTTTATCGGTCAGAGCAATCAATTTCGCCAGATTTCCCGGGGAAAAGCACAGATCCGCGGCATCTACCTCCCGCTCCTTCATCAGCCGCAGGGTTTCTCCCATCAGCCAGTTAGAAACTTTTTTCGGCTGACTTCCCAGCGCCACCGCTGCCTCAAAGAGATCCGCCAACGGCTTCTCCCCCGTGATGATCTCAATATCATAATCAGGAATGGCAAACTCCTCCCGATAACGTTCCATCTTCTCCGTCCGAAACTCCGGCTGTCTCTCGCGGATGGCTGCAAGCATCTCCTCGCTCACGCTGATCGGGGTCAGATCGGGATCCGGGAAATACCGGTAATCCTGAGCATCCTCCTTGCTGCGCATGGCGTAGGATTCTCCCTTGGTATCATCCCATCTTCTGGTCTCCTGCACCACACTTTTCCCCGCCTCCAGAAGGTCGATCTGCCGCTCCGTCTCCCCCGCGATAGCTCTGGTAATAGCCTTAAAGCTGTTCAGATTCTTCATCTCCGTCCTGGTTCCAAAGGCTTCGGCGCCCACCTCCCTGACAGAGAGATTCACGTCCGCACGCATGGAGCCCTCCTGCAGCTTGCAGTCAGAAGCGCCCAGATACTGGATTACCAGACGCAGCTTTTCCAGATAAGCGATCACCTCCTCAGCGCTTCGCATATCCGGCTCGGAAACGATCTCAATGAGCGGCACGCCGGAACGGTTGTAATCCACCAACGAGCAATCCTCCCACTCATCGTGGATCAGCTTCCCCGCATCCTCCTCCATATGAATTTCGTGGATGCCCACGATCTTCCTGCCGCCCTCCGCCGTCTCGATCTCCACGCCGCCGTTTCTGCAAATCGGAAGATAAAGCTGAGATATCTGATAATTCTGTGGATTATCAGGATAAAAGTAGTTTTTTCTATCAAATTTAGCATATCTGGTAATATCGCAATTCGTGGCAAGTCCCACAGCTATAGCGTATTCCAGAACCTGCTTATTCAGGACCGGCAAAGAACCGGGCATTCCCGTACAGACCGGACAGGTCTGGGTATTGGGCGCTGCGCCGAAGGCGGTGGAACAGCCGCAGAATATCTTGGTCTTCGTAGCCAGTTCCACATGGACTTCCAAACCGATGACAGTTTCATATTGTTTACTCATGGCGCTGTCCCTCCTGTTCATAAGTGTATGCCGCCCGCAGAAGCTTTTTCTCCTGGAAGCAGTCACCGATCAGCTGCAGCCCGATGGGCAGACCCTGACTGTCCTCCCCGCAGGGAACGCTGATTCCCGGCAGTCCCGCCAGATTCACGGCTATCGTGTAGATATCACCCAGATACATCTGGATCGGATCCGCCAAGCTCTCTCCCAGTCTGGGTGCTGTGGTGGGCGCCACCGGTCCCAGAATCACATCATATTTTGCAAAAGCCGCATCGAAAGCCTTTTTGATCAGCGCTTTCACCTTCAGAGCCTTCAGATAGTAAGCATCATAGTATCCGGAACTCAACACAAAGGAACCCAGCATGATCCGGCGCTTCACCTCTTCGCCAAAGCCCTCGGAACGAGACTTTTTATACATATTGTGAAGTCCTGCATATTCTTGCGTGCGGTACCCGTACTTGATGCCGTCAAAGCGCTCCAGGTTGGAGCTGGCCTCCGCCGCCGCAATGGTATAATAGGCCGGAATGGCATATTCCACCAGGCTCAGATCAAACCGCTCCACCACAGCGCCCTTTTTCTCCAGGGTTTCCGCTGCTGCCAGCACAGCCGCCCGCACCTCATCGTTCAGTCCCTCTCCCAGATAATCATTGGGAATGCCGATGCGCAGACCCGCCACATCCTCTGTCAGAGCCGAACGAAAATCCGTATCCTCTCTGGCAATCGAGGTAGAATCCTTAGTGTCATGGGAGGCCAGCGCCTCCAGCACTGCCGCGCAGTCCGCCACATCCTTCGTCAGCGGACCGATCTGATCCAGAGAAGATCCGTAAGCAATCAAACCGTAACGGGACACCGTGCCATAGGTAGGCTTCATACCCACCACGCCGCAGTAGGAGGCGGGCTGTCTGATCGAACCGCCCGTATCGGAACCGATCGCATAGATACATTCACCTGCTGCCACCGCCGCCGCGGAACCGCCCGAGGAACCGCCCGGCACATGAGCAGGATTTCTGGGATTCTTCGTCACTCCATAGGCGGAGGTCTCCGTGGTAGAACCCATGGCAAACTCGTCCATATTGGTCTTTCCCAGAATAACCGCCCCGGCCTTCTGCAGATTTCTTAAAGCTTCCGCCGTGTAGGTGGGCACAAAGTTATGCAGGATCTTCGAGGAACAGGTGGTGAGAAGTCCCTCCGTACAGATGTTGTCCTTCACCGCCATGGGAACGCCCGCCAAAGGTCCTGTCAGCTCTCCCGCTTCTATCCGTGTCTGCACCGCCCGTGCCTGGGCCAGCGCGCCCTCCCTGTCCACCGTTACATAACAGTTATATTTTTTATCTTCTTCCTCAATCCGCGCAAGTACAGCTTCCGTGGCCTCCACCGCAGTCGTCTTTCCCGCCCTGATTGCCGCAGACAATTCTGTTGCGGTCATGTCAATAATATTCATCTGATATTCGCTCCTTATTCAAAGGTTTTCGGCACCACAAACATCCCATCCTTCTCCTGCGGCGCATTGGACAAGAGCTGTTCTCTCTCATCCCCATTGGTCACCACATCCTCCCGAAACACGTTCTGCACGGGAAACACATGGGACATGGGCTCCACATCCGAAGTGTCCAATTCGCCCAGTTTATCGATATAGTCAAGCATTCTGCCCATATCTTTCTTTGCCTGCTCTTTCTCCTCGTCAGACAATTCCAGCTTCGCGAGAATGCCTACATATTCTATTGTCTCGTCGCTTATGATATTTGCCATGATGACTCCTCTCTTATTTCTCAGATGCCGTAATCCTTCACAACGCCGTAAGAATTACGCCCGCACCTTAATGTGTACTTCACGAAGCTGCTGCTCGGTCACATCACACGGCGCGCCGCACATCAGATCCTGCGCCGAACCGCTCATGGGGAAAGCGATCACCTCTCGGATATTCTCCTCGCTCCGCAGAAGCATGATCATGCGGTCCACCCCGGGCGCCATACCTGCATGAGGCGGCGCACCAAACTGAAAAGCGTTGTATAAAGCGCCAAACTTGGTCTTTAATGTCTCCTCATCGTAGCCTGCAATAGCGAAGGCCTTCTCCATGATCTCCATGTCGTGGTTACGCACTGCACCGGAAGACAATTCCACGCCGTTGCAGACGATATCGTACTGATAAGCCAGCACCTCCAGAGGATCTTTTGTGTTGAGCGCTTCCAGACCACCCTGGGGCATGGAGAAAGGATTGTGCGTAAAGCCGATCTCCTTCGTCTCCGGATCCCGCTCAAACATGGGGAAGTCATTGATATAGCAGAAACGATAAGCATTTTTCTCGATCAGATCCAGCTTCTGTCCCAGCTCGGTGCGGATCTGCCCCGCATAATAGGCCGCCCGCTCCTCTTTGTCCGCAATGAAAAAGATCGTGTCACCCACGGCAAGCTCCGCCAGCTTAAGAAGCTCCCCTTTCTTCTCCTCCGGGATAAATTTATCAATAGGGCCCTTGTAGCTTAAATCCTCCGCCACTTCCAGATACCCCAAGCCACCCATGCCCATGTCTGTGGCAAATTTCAGGAGCTTTTCATGGAAGCCCTTGGACATCTCCGCGTGCACCTTGATGGCCCGGACCGTCCTGCCCAGGAAGGGCTTAAAAGTACATTCCTGGAAAAATGCCGTCAGATCGATAATCCGCAGGGGATTGCGCAGATCCGGCTTGTCGGTGCCAAACTCAAGCATGGCCTGTTTGTAGCTGAGGATCGGATAAGGCGCTTTGGTCACCGCAAAGCCCTCCGGTGCAAATTTCTCAAAGGTGGCGGAGAGTATCTCCTCTCCGACCCGGAACACATCCTCCTGCGTGGCAAAGCTCATCTCGAAATCCAACTGGTAAAACTCCCCGGGAGAACGGTCTGCTCTGGCATCCTCGTCCCGGAAGCAAGGCGCGATCTGGAAATATTTATCAAAGCCCGACACCATCAGAAGCTGTTTAAACTGCTGCGGCGCCTGAGGCAGCGCATAAAACTTGCCTTTATATTTTCTGGAAGGCACAATATAATCTCTGGCTCCCTCCGGGGAGGAGGCGCACAGGATCGGCGTCTGTATCTCCAAAAATCCCATCTCCGTCATCTTTTCCCGCAGATAAGCGATCACCTGAGACCGGAAGATGATGTTGTCCTTCACCTTCTGGTTGCGCAGGTCCAGATAACGGTATTTGAGGCGTACATCCTCTCTCGTCTCTTTCGAGGTCATGATCTCGAAGGGGAGCTGCTTATAGACCTTCCCCAGCACGTCAACCTTATGAGCCTCCAGCTCGATGGTGCCGGTCGGGATCCTGGGGTTATAGGTCTCCTCGTCCCGCTTTTCCATCATGCCTTCGATGGAGACACTCATCTCCTTGGACAGTCCCTCCAATAGGGAAGTGTCCCGCATGACCACCTGCAGTACACCGTACATATCCCGCAGGTCCACGAAGGATACGCCGCCGTGATCTCGGATATTCTCGATCCAGCCCGCCACGCGAAGTTCTTTTCCGATGTCGCTCTCGCTGATTTCCTGTAAAGTTACGTCTCTGTAAATGTTTTTGATCGTCATAGTTCCTACCACCTTTCTATGATGTCCCAGAAAATAGAACATCCCGGAACACATTCCTGTATTCCGGGACGGATAGTTATGATTATCCGCGGTACCACCCGCATTGGTAAGCCGACATCTTCTATCGGAAATTCCTCTTCTTACCCTCTCAAAACACTTAACGCGTGCAACGTACCGCCCTAGTCCATTTTATGACGATTATGTCATTTTCTCATTTACCCGCCTGTATCACGGAGTTCGGACGATCTGCTCCGGAGTGTTCCCGTCCCTGTCTTTCACAAACAGCGCTCTCAGTCGGTGACGCCGTATTCCTGTCGCTTCCCTCAG
>CAZUZZ010000124.1:0-5594 GCA_964625055.1 uncultured Bacteroides sp.
GGTATCTGGATTCCCTGGATCATTTGGAGCGGTATGAGGGGAAGACCATTTCCTTTGTGGGGATGGTTTTAAAGCCGAAACAGTTCCCGAAAGGATATTTTGTGCCGGGACGTATGGCAATGACCTGCTGTGCGGAGGATATGGCGTTTCTGGGATACGCCTGTGAGTATGAGAAGACAGATGCGCTGGAAAACCAGCAGTGGGTGAAGGTCACCGCTCAGGTGGAGAAAGCGTATTTTGCGGATTACGAAGGAGAAGGGCCGGTGCTTCATGCGCTCAGCGTGGAGCAGGCGAAGGCACCGAAAGAGGAAGTCATCAGTTTTGTGTGAAAGGTTTTCGTTTTATGTTTGACTACAACGGATTTCAGTGGTTGTTTTTCTTTTATTTTTATTGCTTCGGAGGCTGGTGTTTTGAGTCGGCCTTCGTGTCGTTACGGACGAGAAAATGGGTAAACAGGGGCTTTATGCGAGGCCCTTTTCTGCCGCTCTATGGCAGCGGAGCGACTATGATGCTGGTGGTTTCCATGCCTTTTCAGGAGAATGTGGTACTCACATACATAGCGGGTGTTATTGGTGCTACCGCTTTAGAGTATGTGACGGGAGTCGTCATGGAAGCCCTTTTTCAGGTCAGATATTGGGATTACTCAGAGAGGATCCTGAATTATCAGGGACGGATCTGTCTCAGATCCTCGTTGGCATGGGGCTTTCTTACGATTCTGATGACCCGGGTGATCCATCGGCCTATCGAAAGTCTGATGTATGCCATGCCGGAGCGGGTTCTGCACTATGTCACGGTAGTGCTCACCATCTATATCGTGGCTGATTTTACCCTTTCCTTCAAGGCGGCCCTGGATCTGCGGGATATCATGGTCAAGATCGAGAGAGCGAAGGAAGAGCTGGGACGGATGCAGAAACGGCTGGATGTGCTCATAGCTTTCAGTAATGACGAGAAGGAACAGAAGCAGCTTGATCGAGAGGAGCGCAGAGAACTTCGGATGTACGATCTGACAGCGGCTCTGGAACAGAGATTTGCTATTTTGAAAGAAAAGCTCTTAAGCAAGCCTCTGGCTTATGGAGAGAGTGTCAGGGAAGAAATCGCAGAACTGCGCGGCAAATTCAGCCTCTACCGGGAAGAGCAGAGGGAAGAGGGAAAGCTTCTGGATTTTTTCAAGCGTGATATGATCCGAAACAACCCTTCCATGAGGTCTGAGACCTATGGAAGCGCCTTTGAAGAGCTACGAAAGATCGTAAATGATCAGGAAAACTAAAAGATTGGTTTCAGTCCTCTCGCAGGGAGATATAGCGGGGGGACCTTTTTTTGCCTGCACGCAGTGAATCCATAAGCTGATCCATAAGCTGGCTTTCCATCAGTTCAAAATTCCGGGACTTGCGGCGCAGCAGAGCCAGAAATTTATTGTAGACCCAGAAGGAGTACACCAGCACATTGTTTACCCGTCCCAGCTTGGCCTTCGTGGTATGGGTATAATGACGTCCCCCGATCAGGGTAGTCTTGCCTGCGCGGATGTAGCGGATCAGCTCTGTCTCGGAAGAGATATTTTCCTGCAGGATGGTGTATCCAAACCCGGCGCAGTTTTTCTTGTGAGAATCGCTGCCGCCGAAGCATGGTAAGCCGTATTTTTTGGCGAGCGCCATGGCACGCATATTGGAATCTGCGTCCTCACAGGCATTGTATCCTTCCACGAAGTCAAATTTGCGGTAGATATGCTCCAGAAACTTGCCGTGGAATGTGTTGCAGAGACTTAAGAATTTTTCGCCGCAGGGATGGGCAGGTCCCAGAATACCGCCGTAAAAGTGCACGATCTCTATGAGCAGGATCAGGGGAAGCCCCCGAAGCTCCAGGATCGGAAGATTCACGCCGGTAGGCATGATGACAAGCATATGGCCGGCATTTATGGTGTCGTACTCTATGCCCTTTAATACCACGAAATCCTCAGGCTTTTTTTTCAGTTTGCTATAGTAGCGGTAGGCTTTGTAGGAGTTGTGGTCTGTGATGAGCATCCCCTGATAGCCTTTTTGTTTTAAAATAGCAATATTTTCCAGCAATTCTAATTTGCCGTCAGGTGAACCTTCTTTTGTGTGACAGTGCATATCCAGTTTCATAGCAAGTCCCCTTTTATCATTATTCCCTATCTATTCTACCCTTTTTTTAGTGGAAAAGCCACTGGTTTTTTCAGGATAACTGATTTTGAGGGTATAACCCGGACAAAGTCTCATATATTGTAATGAGACAAGGAGGGGATGTGAATGCAGGGAGAGGAGATTCTTCGAATGTTTCCGGAGAAGAGCAGATACAGGTGGCAGGAGGCGGCCAAAGTAGCGGAGAAGCTGCAGGAGATCCGGCTTCGTGCAGATATGCCGTTGTCCATATTAGTGGATGATCGGGAGCGTTTCCTGGATCCCCATGGAAAGATCGTGGACAGGCAGGAGTGTGCGGCAAGGCCCACAGCCGGAGAATTGGAGGAAATCTTAGCGCATTTGTGTCAATATTCCATCTATGCCTATGCGGATGAGATACGGCAGGGCTTTCTGACCGTACAGGGCGGTCACAGAGTGGGACTGGCAGGGCAGGTGATCCTGGAGGAGAACAGCCGTGTACGCAATTTAAAATACATACGTTATTTAAATATCCGTATCGCTCATGAAAAAATCGGGGTGGCAGAACCGCTGCTTCCTCATCTGTATAACAGTGTGGGACAGGTACGCAATACCCTGCTGATCTCCCCGCCGGGCTGTGGCAAAACTACCATGCTGCGGGATATGATCAGAAGTCTCTCTGACGGTACCAGATATGGGGCAGGGGTGAATGTCAGTGTGGTGGATGAGCGCTCTGAGATTGCAGGCAGTTATCTGGGGGTCGCCCAGAATGATGTGGGATGCCGTACCGACGTGCTGGACGGCTGCCCGAAAAACGAGGGCATGATGATGCTGATCCGTGCCATGGCGCCCCAGGTACTGGCGGTGGATGAATTGGGAAGTCTTGAGGACATACAGGCTTTGCGGATGGCAAGCGGATGTGGCTGCAGACTGCTCGCCACGATCCATGGTGGGTCTCTGGAGGAGGTTTGGAATAAAAAATATATGCGCTACGTAACAGAGGACGGTCTGTTTGAAAGATATGTGGTGCTTGACAGGGCACAGGGCGTGTGCCGGATAGCGGGAGTCTATGACGGGGAGGGAAACCATGTATAGGCTGGCGGGGATTCTCCTTATTTTAGCGGGATGCATCGGATGGGGGAATGGAAAGATCGGACAGGAGCGGGAACGAATCAGGCATCTGCGCTTGCTGATCCAGATCTTTGACCGGATGCAGAGCGAGATTGCCTATGGGAAACATACCCTGCCGGAAATCTGTCTGCTCCTGACAGCAGTAAAGGAGGAGAGCTACAGCGCCTGCTTCCGGCGTATTTATGAGCGGAGCGCAGAGGGAGACGGCACAGGCATTCCTCAGATATGGAAGGAAGAGTTTCTGGACTGTCTGGGCAAATTGCCCTTGCAGGAGGAGGAGAGGGAGGCTGTGCTGACCCTCCCCGATCATCTCTGCTTTCAGGAAGGGGAGAGGCAGGCCGACAGCATCGGACAGGCCGGGGAGTTTCTGGCGGAGAGATGCAGGCGGGCTGAAGGAACCTACGAGAACAGATCAAAAATGATACGCAGTGTCAGTATTCTGACGGGATTGCTGTTGGCAATCCTTCTGCTGTGATGGGAATAACAGGGGAGGACAGATGAGCGTAAGTCTGATTTTCAAGATAGCGGCAGTCGGTATCTTGGTGACAATATTAAATCAAGTTTTAAAGCATAGCGGAAGGGAGGATCATGCCTTTCTGATCAGCCTTGCCGGATTAATTCTTGTTTTAACATGGATTGTTCCGTACATATATGACTTATTTGTGATGATGCAGGAACTGTTTGAACTTTAACGGAATCTGCGATTTCGTTAAAGTTCAAACAC
This sequence comes from uncultured Bacteroides sp., assembly GCA_964625055.1. Lineage (GTDB taxonomy): Bacteria > Bacillota > Clostridia > Lachnospirales > Lachnospiraceae > UBA3282. The sequence continues at coordinate 3,970 of CAZUZZ010000124.1, forward strand.
GAGCGCTGCTGCGCAGGCTCGGTAGGAATTGTAGGGCACTGCTGCGCAGGCTCGGCATGATGGGAGGAAAGAGGATGGATATGGTGAGGGCCGGTATGATCGGTGTTGTGGGGGTCTTGCTTGCTGTTTCGCTCAAAAGCTATAAAGCGGAATACGGCATTTATGTGGCTTTGGCAGTCTGTCTGGTCATCTTAGAGTATATCACACGTTATTTTATACAGATACTATCCGGTATGGAGCAGCTTCGGGGATATCTGCGGGAGAATTACAGTTATCTGGCGCTGCTGTTAAAGGCGGTGGGGGCCACCTATGCCTGCGAATTCTGTGCCGGAATCTGTAAGGATGCGGGCTATGGCGGTGTGGCAGGGCAGGTAGAGATGCTGGGCAAGCTCTATATTCTTTCCATGGGGATGCCGGTACTGCTCTCTCTGATAGAAAGCATACAGGGGATCGCAGGCTAGTTATGGATGACAGAAGGGGTGTTTCGTGTAGGGGAGGAAAGGGATGGGAACTCAGGAAAGCGCATTTATGTGGGAGCAGATGGATATGGGCGCCATCACAAGGGATTTTGACAGATTGTTTCCCGGGTTTTCCTTTGACGGTGAGGCGGTGTTTGCGGATATCATGCAGGGAGAGCTTTGGGAGGCGGTAAAGAAACTGGCGGGCGGTTTATCCGGAGCTGTTTTGTTTCAGCGGGGGGAGTTTCGGACTTTGTTCTTCACGATTCTGCTGCTGGGTGTGGCGGCGGCTCTCTTTTCTAATTTTGCAGACCTGTTTCAGGATCATCAGGTTTCGGATCTGGCGTTTTATTTCGTTTATCTGCTGTTGATCGCCGTGCTGTTAAAGTTTTTTACAGATACGGCAGGAACGGTTCAGGAGATTTTGCAGAATGTGACCACCTTTATCCGGCTGTATATTCCCACTTATATCATGGCTGTGGGAAGCGCCTCTGGTGCTGCTTCGGCTTCGATCGGCTATCAGATTCTGCTGATCGTGGTCTATCTGATCGAGTGGGGATATCTTACGCTTTTATTGCCATTTGTCTATGTTTATGTTCTTTTGACAGTGATCAATGGGATCTGGGAAGGGGAAAAACTGGCTCTGCTTCTGGAACTCGCCCAGAAAGCGGTCGGAGGAAGCGTTAAGGCATCTCTCTGGCTGATCACTGGCTTCAGTCTCTTACAATCAATGGTATCGCCTGTTATTGATTCGCTGCAGTACTCGGCAGTGAAGCGGGCAGTCTCCGCCATGCCGGGGCTGGGAGATCTGACAAAGGGAATGTTTGAGATGGTGATGGGATCCGCCGTTCTGGTGAAAAACAGCCTGGGTCTTTATATGACGCTGGCGCTTATGGCGCTCTGTGCCATTCCGATTTTGAAGATCGCTCTGACGGCCTGCGTGATAAAACTGAGCGCTGCCCTGATCGGCATCATAAGCGATAAACGGCTGACGAACTGTGTGAGCCGGATGGGGGAGGGAAGTCTGATGCTTTTGAAAATGGCGATGACTTCCGTGGGTATGTTTGTGATCCAGGTGGCCATCATTACCTGCTCGACAGGACAGGCTGTGCGCTGAAAGGGGAGACGGTATGATAAAGACCATACGGGAGATCGGGATATTTATGA
>CAZUZZ010000125.1:0-5578 GCA_964625055.1 uncultured Bacteroides sp.
TCAAGATCATAATCGCCCAGATATTATTTAAGATGTCAGCATCTTTCTGTTTCTTTAAAACAATTTATGATATGGCCCCTATTTCTATGTCTCACAGATATTCAATCCAGCCCGGTCAATGAATCTATTTCTTTCCACACCTCCGTATAGTCGTCCCCCTCCAATGTTTTCTCATAAAAGTAAACGCTTCCCCTCTTATAGGCGGCTGCATAATAATCCCCTATATAGTAATAGTCCGCTACAGGATAGCGAAGCAGTTCTATTGTATTTCTTTTCGACTCCTCCGTCCAGGGATATGCCTTTTTCTCCATATCATAACCGGATTTTTCTACAGCCTCCCGCAGGATTTCGTTCGGATTTTCGTCCGCCTCTTCCTCAAGCCAACCTGCCTGATATACGCCGCTCTCATTCCCTTCTTCATCCGGGTACTTCCCGCCGGCTAGCCACCAATCCTCATAAAAGGGATGAAAATCATCATATACCATCGGATAAAAGTCATTCCATTTTTCAAAGGCAGTAAAGGGAACTTCCTGAGGTAAAAAAGCCTCTTCATCGATTTTAATGCTGTGCGCTATATCGATATAGGATCCGCTGTCAATCTCTCCCTCACGAGGATTTCGCGCCACATAGACATAATAAACCCCGTTTTTAAAATCATACACCCGATTGACGATCGGCAAATCCCAATGAAACCAATAGCTTTCCCATTGATTCACCACAACTTGTCCGTTTCTGTATCCCAGATGGATTCTGACGCCGCCCTTCCAAGAAGAGGCGGAAGCATACGACATCTGCGAGTACAGTGAAGTACCATCAGCAGCCAAAACCTCCGTATAACCGCTTCTTAAACTCATCGTCCTTGCTAACACCGTATATCCGCCTGTGTCTTTTGGCGATAAAATATACATGGCAGTTTCATTGAACATTCCGGACAATGGCTCCACACAGATAAACAGTTCCTCCCTGCCGTCCCCTGTTATGTCATAAACCGTAAATTCCGTTATCTGGTAAGGCAGATCGTTCTGTTCCAACTCCACCTCCCTACCCTCTGCCAAATCCTCGGCAAGTTCTGCCACCCGCCTCTCCAACAGAATACTGTTTTTCACATCATGCGGGTATTCCGGATAGTATTCATAGCTATCTCTTGTAATTTCCTGTGTTTCACTGACATAATAGAGCGGCTTACTGTAATTGTCATGGTCGGTCGCCATATAGTCCTCCGCGTCCTCCCCTGCTTTCACCAAAATCTCCGACGGCCTGTCCGTACTTCTATAAAGAATTGTATTGTCAAAGAAATCTGTCTCTATGGTATAGGTCACGCTGTAAGCCGGCAGTTCATATTTACCATCTGTTCCATAATAGCGGCAGTCATCAAAGGTCGCCTCAATCTGCTCACCTTTCTGCTCCCATCTGCCAAAATCCGCGTTTCTATGTCCGAAATGCACAACGCGTCCATCCGCGGAAAAACGAGTCTGAAACAATGTCAGCCAGTCTCCTTTATTATTTTCTTCCACGCTCCATGTGCCGACAATTATCTTTGCTATGCCCTGCTTCCCTTCTTCCTGCTGCTTCTCTTCGGAATCTTCCTCCGTCTTTTCCCCTATTTTCGATAAATCTACCTCCTGAGGCGATATTTTCTCCGTTTCCTGCACAGGGATTTCCTGTTGCGTCTGGATCTGTCCTCCACAGCCGGACAAGGCAAGACCGCAAAAGCAACCTATGATGATTTTCAAAATCCTTATTATAATCCCCTGCTGTCGTTTTCGTTTCATGCTCTTATTCAACTTCAACACTGTTCTTACCGTTCTTTTCGCTTTATAAAGCGTCATATCCACACGTGTGCACAGCTCATCTTCTGTATGCGCACCTTATATTACCATCGCGTATATTATACCACAAATCAACCTAAATCTTGATCTTTGTCCACTCACCCTTTTTAAAACGAGTCGAGGCAAAGAGAAAGCGCGAAATCTGATCCGCCAGTACCCCCAGCCAGATACCGACAATACCAAGTCCGAACACATAGCCTCCAAGATAGGATCCTGCCGTGCGGATGAAAGTGACGCTGATAGTGGACGCAACCGCCGTGTAAAGAGTATCGCCCGCGCCGCGCAGACATCCCATATAGACCACCTGACCGATTTGGAAAGCCACCACAAAAATAATAACCCGCATAATACTCACGCCGATGGTTACAATATGCTCTTCCTCAAAAAACAGCCGCATAAGCGTTCCTGCTCCAAAAAAATAAATGACAGCAAGACAGGCGGAAATAATGCCGCCGAACATCCTGCAGATGCCGCCGTATTCCTTGGCAAGCTTCTCATCGCCCGCTCCCAGACTCCGCCCGATCAGAGCAACCGCAGCAGCCTGCAGACCGTCCCCGAAAGAAAATGACAAGCCCATAATATTCATGCCGACCTGATGCGCTGCCATCGCATCGGTTCCCTGCTTCGCCGCCATGATTGCCGTCAGCATAAAGCCGATACGCATGAGAACCTGTTCAAAGAAAACGCTGTAACCCACATGAATTAAATTGGCAAGGGTTTTTATTGCGGGCCAAATTTTATGCTTCATGATATATGGCAGACTGATAAACCCGCTCGGATTCAGGATGGAGATCACGCTCATGACAGATGCCACCACTGTCCCAAGCACTGTGGCAAGGGCCGCACCCCGAATGCCGAGGGCCGGAAATCCAAAATGTCCGTTGATCAGCAAATAGTTAAAAATGATATTCACCGTATTGGATGTCACATTAGTACGCATGGTAATCTTCGTGTTGCCCGCACCCCGCTGCGCGGAATTGATTCCCATCTGGATACAGTTAAAGAGCATTCCGCCCATCACAATCTGAAAATACGCCACCGCGCTGTCATGCGTTTCGGGTGTAGAGCCACAGAGACGGATGATCGGTCCTGCAAAAAACACAAAAATCATGCTCAAAATCACTGCGGCAGCAAAGATAAAAGCAATCGCGGTGCTTAAAATGCGGTTTGCATCCTCCAATTTTTCCTCTCCGCGCCGCCTCGCAGTCAATGCGGAAATCGCCACATTCGCTGCAAAAAACACAGACAGTCCCATAAACTTCGGCTGTGTTGTAAGACCCACTGCCGCAACCGCATAGGAGCCCAAAGAACTTACCATGAGCGAATCCACCAGCCCTGCAAAAGCCACAAAAAAGGACTCTACAATGGAAGGCCACGCCATCTGAAAGGTAATACGAATATTCTCTTTACTGTGTTTGGAAGTCTTTGCCCACTGCATTTCCTGCTCCATCCTTGTTGCTTGCTTTTCTTTTGCGGCTATTATATTATATCCTCAGCAATGCGTAATTTCAATCTTTACAATGGAGTACACAAAATGTCACAGGAAATCTTACTCTTGGAGGACGATGACAGCCTCAACCACTCTGTCAGTCTGAAATTAAAAAAAGAAGGCTATACTGTCCACAGCGCTTTCAACATAGGGGAAGCAGCCAAACTGTTCCAAACCTTCCCAATCTCTCTTATCCTATGCGATATTACACTGCCGGATGGCAGCGGCCTGGATTTCTGTTCCCGGGTGCGAAAGGAAAGCAGCGTTCTCTTCCTGTTTCTGACGGCTCTCGACACAGAGAAAGATATGATGTCTGGCTACGCCCAAGGCGCGGATGACTATATTACTAAACCCTTTTCTTTATCCGTGCTCGTTTCAAAGGTCAACGCCATGCTGAAACGCCTCCCCGCAGAAAATCCCAAGAGCATCGTCTCCGGCAATATTACATTCTATCCGGATGAAAACCGTGTGACAAAAGACGGATCACTTCTAACACTGACCGCCAAAGAATATTCTCTGCTTTCTTTCTTTATGGAAAATCCGATGCGGATCTTATCCCGCAACCAGCTTCTGGAAGCCATCTGGGACATCGACGGCAATTTTGTAGACGAAAACACGCTCGCCGTCAGTATCAGAAGACTTCGGGAAAAAATTGAGGACGATCCCTCTGCTCCCGCCATTCTGAAAAATGTCCGGGGACTAGGCTATATCTGGGAAAGGAAATGTGATAAGCGATGAAAAAATATGTAGAAACGCCAAAATATGCAGGAAAAATATACTCTTTGATTCTCGCTGCCTCCATCCTCTTTATTCTGCTTACCGGCTTTCTCGGCATTTCCCTGTTAAACGCCCAATACACACAAGAGTTGCAAAGGCTCGGCAATATTGCAGGAACCATTCTCACAGAATATCCCAGCGCAGAAGCAGCACTTCTGTCTGCCATACAGGATGCCCCCGGCAATCATCTCGGCGAGGGGTTTGCCATCTTGGAAAAATACGGCTATCGAGACAATCTCCTGATGAGCGCCAATCCTTACTACCGTTCACTTCTTGGGAAATTTATTTCCTTCCTTGTCTTGGTTTTCTTTTTATATTTTGTCCTTGTCACCCTTTGTTTCCTCCACCTTTCCAAGAATCACAGAGAACAGGAAACACAACTCCACGCTCTGATCGACCGCTATCTGTCAGAGGATTATTCTTATCTGACAGAACAGACAGATTCTGCGCCTCTTTTTAATGAATCCTTTACAGATACACTTTTTAAACTGGGAAACAAATTGATGATGAAAACTCAGGCACTGACTCAGGAGCGGGATCACACAAAAACTCTTGTGACAGATATTTCCCATCAGTTAAAAACGCCGATCAGCGCTCTCAAAAGCTGCTTTTCCATGTATATGGAAGCTGACACAGAGACTGAGCGCACCGATTTTCTGGAAAGATGCGCCCTTCAGTTGAACAAGCTGGAATCATTAGTGACCGCGCTGGTCAATATTTCCCGTCTGGAGACCTCTCTGATCACTCTGCACCCGGAAGAAACCCTCTTATCCGATATGCTTACGAATGCCGTCAATACAATCTATGAAAAGGCTTTGCAAAAGAATATTACCATAGAGGTAAACGATTCCGACGGAGAGAACGCCACTTCCCTTTCTCTACTATTGGACAAAAAATGGACCTCTGAGGCAATCGCAAACATTCTGGATAATGCTGTAAAATATTCTCCCCCGGGGAGTATGGTAACGCTGCGTCTCCATAGGCTCTACAGCTATGTCCGTATTGAGATTGAGGACGAGGGAATCGGTATCCCCAAGGCAGAATACAACCAAATCTTTCAACGCTTCTATCGCGGCAGCCACCCTTCTGTAAAGCAGTCTGAAGGCTCCGGTGTGGGGCTCTATCTTTCCCGCCGGATCATTGAAGAACAAGGCGGCACAGTGATGGTAAAGCCTGATGTAAAACAGGGCAGTGTTTTTATAGTGCAGTTACCCCTATAAAAGTCAGGAGTTCTTCAACCGCTCAATCTCTGCGCGGAGTTTCTCGTTTTCTGCGGCCACGCGCTCGTAGTCTCGCTCCTTCTCCGCTATCGCTCGCTTATAATTACGCAGATCCTGTTCATGCTCTATCCGATCACGTTCAATCTTTTCTTCCTGCTCCGCTATCGCTCGCTTATAATTACACAGATCCTGTTCATGCTCTATCCGATCACGTTCAATCTTTTCTTCCTGCTCCGCTATCGCTCGCTCATAATTACGCAGAT
>CAZUZZ010000126.1:0-5506 GCA_964625055.1 uncultured Bacteroides sp.
GACGGCCCTTTTACGAAGAAGTGCAGCGAGAAGATTGAGGCAATGACAGGGACGGCAAAGTGTCTGCTCACCACTTCCTGTACACACGCCACTGAGCTGGCGGCGCTGCTTGCGGATATCAAGCCGGGAGACGAGGTTATCATGCCCTCCTACACCTTTGTGTCTACGGCGAATGCTTTTGTTCTGAGGGGGGCAACGGCGGTGTTTGTGGATATACGGCCAGACACCATGAATATAGACGAAAAATTGATTGAAGATGCGGTGACAGAGCGCACACGGGCGATCGCGCCGGTGCACTATGCCGGGGTGGGCTGCGAGATGGATGCCATTATGGATATCGCGAAGCGTCATCATCTCATGGTGATAGAGGATGCGGCTCAAGGAATCATGGCATCCTATAGAGGGAAACCGCTGGGCACCTTCGGAGAGTTTGGCTGTTTCAGTTTTCATGAGACGAAAAACTTAAGTATGGGCGAGGGCGGAGCACTATTGATCCGGGATGAGAAATATATTGAAGATGCAGAAATTTTCCGGGAAAAGGGAACGGACAGAAGTAAGTATTTTAGAGGGCAGGTAGATAAGTATCGCTGGCAGAACTATGGTTCCTCCTATTTACCAAGCGATATGAATGCCGCTTATCTCTATGCACAGCTGGAGCTGACAGAAGAGATCACGCAGGCAAGAATGGACAGATGGAAGCAGTATTGGGAGTTGCTTTTGCCACTTGCAGAGGCGGGGAAAATTGAACTACCCTATATTCCGGAGTACTGCAGCCACAATGCGCATATGTTTTATATTAAAACAAAGAATCTGGAAGAGAGAAGCAGACTGGATTCCTTTTTGAAAGAGAAGGAGATACTTCCGGCGTCACACTATGTGCCGCTGCATTCGGCTCCGGCAGGACTGAAATTTGGCAGGTTCCACGGTGAGGATCGTTATACCACGAAGGAGAGCGAGAGGCTTCTCCGGCTGCCCATGTTCTATTCGCTGCGGGCGGAGCAGGCGGAGTACATTGCAGAGCAGGTGAAAAAGTTTTATGCTTCGTAGGGAGAAAACAGGCAAATATGACAACTGCATAGCTGTTGGCGTTACGATCCTGCTCAGTGCTCTTTTGATGGGGCTTTTCTTTGATTTTTACTTTGACTTAAATGATGATACGATGATGCGGGATATTCTGGCGGGAGTTTACAGCGGTGTGCCTGACGGACATAATATGCAGATGCTCTATCCGCTGGGTGCTTTTCTTGCATTGTGCTACAGGCTGTGCCGGACAATTCCCTGGTATGGCCTGTTTCTGTGCCTGTGTCAGTTTGGCAGCTTTTATCTGATCGGCCTGCGGTGCTGTGTCCTCTTTCGGACAAGGCGGGGAAAGCTGTTATCATTGCTGTCTCTCGTGCTTTTTCAATGGGGCATATGGATGACTCATATGGTCAATGTTCAGTATACGATTACCTGCGCCATGCTTTCTGCGGCGGCTGTTTTCTGGTTATTGACAACACCGAAGGATTTATCTGTAAAGCAGTTTGCGGGCAAAAGCCTGCCGGGGATCCTGCTTGTCATTCTGGCTTATCAGCTCCGCACGGAAATGCTGCTTCTGATGCTGCCCTTTATCGGCTTTGCACTCTTTGTGCACTGGTGTGGAGAAAAGCCTTTTTTTGCAATAGAAAAGCTGAAAAAATACGGTGCCGTGTTTGGGTTGATGCTTCTGGGAATGGTTTTGTCCCAGATCGTTGATGTGGCAGCCTATGGCAGTGTGGAATGGAAGGATTTTCGACAGTATTTTGATGAAAGAACAGCGATTTATGATTTTTATCCCGATATGATCACGCAGGACGAGTACAGTGACACGCTGGGGGAACTTGGCGTTTCTCCGTCCCAGCAGATGCTGCTTCGCAATTATAATTTCGGGCTGGATGAAGAGATTGATTCACAAATGCTTGCCCAGATTGCGGCTGGCGCCAAGCTGGCTGTGGGCGGAGAGAGAGACTGGGGAGCATTATTTAGGGAGAAGCTTCTCTTTTATCGCTACCGCACCCTTCATGCAGACGACGCACCCTACAATCTCCTGGTGCTTCTGGGATATGCAGTCTATATAATATCTGCTGTTATTTTATATAGGGAAGAGCGGCAGCATGACGCCCGGAAGGCGGCAGGGAAATTGTTTGGATCCGGGATATGGATTGTCTTGCTTGCGTTGCTGCGGAGCGCCCTTTGGCTGTTTATCCTGCTGAGAGGACGGGATCCGGAGCGGATCACCCACTCTCTCTATCTGATAGAGTTTGTCCTGCTTGCGGCGATGATACTCAGGCAGTCGCAGGAGAGTGGCGGGAGACGTCAGGCGCTGTTTTTTCAGGGCTGCATTACTCTGTTTTTGATGCTGGCAGTAGGAAGACTGGCGGTGAGCCTGCCCGCTGTACAGGCGGATCAGGGCAGGCGGGAGACGGTGAATCGGGATTGGTACGCGATAGACAGCTACTGCCGGGCGCGGGGAGAAGATTTTTATTTTGAGGATGTCTATTCTACCGTGGCATTTTCGGGAAAGCTGTTTGCGGAGGGAGATAATACCCGGGCAAACTATGACATTGCGGGCGGCTGGATGTGCAAGAGCCCGCTCTATCGGGAAAAGCTTTCTGCTTATGGCATAGAGACGGCGGAGCAGGCGCTGCTGGGAGAGGACGTGTACTTTATTATGTCGGATGCGGAAAAAAGCCAGAGGGGACTGGAATGGCTGCGGGAGTATTATGCAGAAAAAGGAATTGAAGTGGAAATGCTGGAGCAGGACAGGGTAGGAGAAAACTACCGGGTATATCGGGTGACAGAGGAGTAACATGAGCATACGGAAGGTGCAGATCCGGCCCATCACGCCAGAGGACACGGAGAAGGTCGTGACCTGGCGGAACCGGGATTTTGTGAGAAAAAATTTTATCTATCAGGAGCTTTTCACGGAGGATGGACACAGGGCATGGCTTCGCGAACAGGTAGAACCGGGATATGTGGCGCAATTTATCATCTGTGTGGAGGGGCTTGGAGAGATCGGAAGTGTCTATCTGCGGGATATTGACAGAGACCAGAAGACGGCGGAGTACGGTATTTTTATCGGGGAAAAGGAAGCGCTGGGATGCGGCTACGGTACGCAGGCAGCCAGACTTGCTCTGGATTATGGATTTGGAACCTTAGGGCTTTCCCGTATTTTTCTGCGTTTTTTGGAGGACAATCCGCGAGCCGGCAGAAGCTATGAGAAAGCGGGATTTCATCGGATAGAAAATAAACGGGAAACCGTTGATTTAGAACAGGGAACGCGTGGTGTTTTGTTTATGGAGATAGACCGCGGCGCGTGGGAAAGGACAATGCCATGAAGCAGTTAATCAGTTTTGTAATACCCTGCTATCGGTCGGCACAGAGCATCGGCGGAGTAGTGGAGGAGATTGAGGCAGCGATGAAGGAGCTGCACGATTATCGCCATGAAATCATTTTGGTAAATGACGCTTCACCGGACGATACCTTTGATGTGATCAGGGCGCTGTGTAGCGCAAACAGGCATATCTGCGGTGTGAATCTGGCCAGAAATTTCGGACAGCACGCGGCCTTAATGGCCGGGTTTGCCTATGTGCGGGGGGATATTGTGGTCTGCCTAGATGATGACGGGCAAACACCGCCAAAAGAGGTGGGCAAGCTCCTTGCGGGAATTGAGGCGGGATCCGATGTGGTCTATGCAAAATATGCCCGCAAGCGGCACTCGGGCTTTCGCAATTTTGGCAGTAAGATCAACGAGCTTATGACCCGCGTTATGCTGGGCAAGCCGAAAGATCTTTACATTTCCAGTTATTTTGCGGCGAAGCGGTTCGTGATCGAGGAGATGCTGCGCTATCAGAATCCTTATCCCTATGTGATCGGACTGGTGCTTCGCACGACAAAAAAGATCTCGAACGTGGAGGTGACCCATAGAGAACGGGAGATCGGCACTTCCGGTTATACCATGGGGAAGCTTCTGGGGCTGTGGTTTAACGGGTTTACGGCTTTTAGTGTAAAACCGCTGCGGATCGCGACTGTGGCGGGCGTGCTTTCTGCGTGCATGGGTTTTGCCTACGGAATCTATACGATCATCAAAAAATTTTTAAATCCCAATGTGGTGGTAGGATTCAGCGCGTTGATGGCGGCCCTGGTATTTTTCTGCGGACTGATCCTTTTGATGCTGGGGATCATCGGCGAATATCTCGGGCGGATCTATATTTCCCTGAACAATTCCCCGCAGTATGTAATCAGAGAATGTGTGGATGAGAGAGATGCGGATTGACGAGAACAGAAAACAGAAGATCGTTTTGTTTCTGAGAGACTTCAGAGCCTGGGGGATTGCAGGTGTCTTTTCTCTCCTGTTTTCGGCAGCGCTGCTTTTCGGCACACGTCTGGACAGCGTGGAGAACGTGGATGTCAGGGATTTCCGTCTGTGGGCGGCTCTGCCTGTATTCACCCTGCTTTTTACGGTCCTGACCCGCTTTTTGTGGCTTTGTCTGGATCTGCTGCGGGGGAGAGTCGGAAAAGGCGGAGTGTCAAATAAAATAACAGCTGTCGGCGCCTTTTTCTTTTTGCTTCTTTGCTGGCTGCCCGTATTTCTGGCGGTGTATCCGGGATTTTTTGTCTACGATGCACAGGATGAATATGTGCAGGTGGCGACCCGGGTGTTTTCCACTCATCATCCGCTGGTGCACGTGCTTCTGTTAGGCGGCATCGTCTGCGGCGTTCATAAGCTGACGGATTCCTATAATCTGGGAATTGCCTGTTATATGATCTTTCAGATGCTCCTTGCGGCGGGGGGCTTTACATTTCTGCTGTCTTATCTTCGCCGAAAAAAAGTATCTCCGGTTCTGCGTCTTGTGAGTCTGCTCTATTTAGGGCTGTTTCCCACGGTGGTGATGTTTACGCTGTGCTCTGCTAAGGACGCGCTGTTTACTCTGGCGCTTCTGCTGCTTTTGATCTGTCTTTTGGAAATGGGGACACAGGAAAGTGCTTTTTATGCCTCCGGAGGGTGGCAGATCCTTTTTGTTCTGAGCGGTATGGCAATGATGCTTCTTCGCAACAACGGCTTTTATGCCTTTCTGGTCATGATCCCGATATTGCTTTTTCTGCAGAGAAAGCGTTGGCGGCGGCTTCTTATGCTGATGGTGTGTGCGTTGGCGGGGTGCCTTCTCATAAATGGCGGCTTAAAGGCGGTTCTGCACGCGCAGTCCGGCGAATATCAGGAACTTTTGACGGTACCGATCCAGCAGCTTGCCAGAACCTACAAGTATGCGCCGGAGACTTTTTCGCCGGAGGATGAGGAGATCCTTCATGAGATCTTATCCGAGGAAGCGCTTCGTCTGTATACCCCCAGACTTTCCGATCCGGTCAAGTACCGCTTTGATAATGGGACTTTTGCGAAAGACAAGACGAAGTATGCCGGGCTCTGGCTGCGGGTGGGGATGAAAAAGCCGCTGATCTATCTCAATGCCTGGTGGATGACCTCCTACGG
>CAZUZZ010000127.1:0-2788 GCA_964625055.1 uncultured Bacteroides sp.
GACAATAAATAACAGACTACTTTTTCTCCGAGATTGCCGCCTGCGCTGCCGCAAGTCGAGCGATCGGTACTCTGAACGGTGAACAGGATACATAGGTCAATCCCACCTTATGGCAGAACTCCACGGAGGACGGATCGCCGCCGTGCTCGCCACAGATACCCAGCTTGATATCCGGTCTTACGGAACGGCCTTTCTCTGCCGCCATCTGTACGAGCTGTCCCACGCCGCTCTGATCGAGCCTTGCGAAAGGATCGGACTCATAAATCTTGTTCTTATAGTAATCACCCAGGAACTTGCCCGCATCGTCACGGGAGAAGCCGAAGGTCATCTGTGTCAGATCGTTCGTACCGAAGGAGAAGAACTCCGCCTCCTCGGCGATCTCGTTTGCCAGAAGCGCCGCTCTGGGAATCTCGATCATGGTTCCCACATGGTACTTGATATCGGAGTTTTTCTCTTTCTTCACCTGCTCCGCTACCTCTACCACCACGTCTTTGACAAACTTAAGCTCTTTCTTCTCGCCCACAAGCGGGATCATGATCTCGGGAACGATGTCGTAGCCTTTCTCGGCTTTCACCTCGATCGCCGCCTCCATCACGGCTCTGGTCTGCATCTTGGCAATTTCAGGATAGGTTACTGCCAGACGGCATCCACGGTGTCCCATCATCGGGTTGAACTCATGGAGAGAATCGCAGATCTCCTGCACTTCTTCTGCGGTCATCATCATCTCCACAGCCAGATCGTCGATATCTGCCTGCTCGGTAGGCACAAACTCATGCAGCGGGGGATCCAGGAAACGGATGGTCACAGGTCTGCCCTCCATCACCTCATAGAGCGCCTTGAAGTCGCCCTTCTGGAAAGGAATCAGCGCATTCAGGGCTTTCTCTCTCTGCTCCTGGGTTCTCGCCAGGATCATCTGACGGATCTTAGGGATCCTGTCAGGATCAAAGAACATATGCTCGGTACGGCAAAGGCCGATACCCTCTGCGCCATACTTCACAGCATTCGCCGCATCCGCCGGAGTATCCGCATTGGTGCGCACCTGCAGTCTGCGATACTTGTCCGCCCACTCCATGATCCGCCCGAAGTTGCCGCTCACGGAAGCCTCCACAGTCTTAATGTCGCCCTTATAGATCTTACCGGTAGAACCGTCTAAGGAAATGTAATCGCCCTCGTGGAATACTTCTCCGCCGAGCTGGAATACTTTATCTTCTTCATTGATCGCGATGTCGCCGCAGCCGGATACACAGGCTGTGCCCATGCCTCTCGCTACTACTGCCGCATGGGATGTCATACCACCGCGCACGGTGAGGATACCCTCCGCCGCGTGCATACCCTCGATATCCTCCGGAGAGGTCTCCAGACGCACCAGCACCACTCTCTCACCTTTCTCGTGAGCCGCCTTCGCCTCATCAGCGGTAAAGTACACTTTACCTGCCGCCGCACCGGGAGATGCGGGAAGCGCCTGTCCCACTACCTGACCTGCCTTTAAGGCATCGGGATCAAAGGTGGGATGCAGAAGCTGGTCTAAGGACTTCGCTTCAATACGAAGCACAGCCTCCTCGGGCGTAATCTTGCCTTCATCTACCAGATCGCAGGCAATCTGCAGAGCCGCAGGTGCCGTGCGCTTGCCGTTTCTGGTCTGTAAGAAGAACAGCTTGCCTTCCTCGATGGTGAACTCCATATCCTGCATATCGCGGTAATGGTTCTCGAGGCGGTTCGCGATCTCCATAAACTGCTTATAACACTCAGGCAGATCCTGCTCCAGTCTGGTGATCGGCTGGGGTGTACGGATACCTGCCACCACATCCTCGCCCTGGGCGTTGATCAGGTACTCGCCGTAGATGCCCTTCGCTCCGGTGGAAGGATTTCTGGTGAAAGCCACGCCCGTGCCGGAAGTGTCTCCCATATTACCGAATACCATCGCCTGCACATTAACAGCAGTGCCCCAGTCGCCGGGGATGTCATTCATACGTCTGTATACGATCGCTCTCTCATTATCCCAGGAACGGAACACGGCTTTCACCGCCTCCATCAGCTGTACCTTGGGATCCTGAGGGAACTCCTCGCCCTTGTTCTCTTTATAAATATCCTTAAAGCGGACGATGATCTCCTTCATATCTTCCGCCGTCAGGTCGGTGTCATACTTGACACCCTTTCCTTCCTTGATCTCGTCCAGGATTCTCTCAAAATAAGACTTGGGGATCTCCATGACCACATCGGAGAACATCTGGATAAATCTGCGGTAGGAATCGTAAGCAAAGCGGGGATTTCCTGTTTTCGCCGCAAAGCCCTCCACAGCCACATCCGTCAGTCCCAAATTCAGAATGGTGTCCATCATACCCGGCATGGAAGCCCGCGCGCCGGAACGAACCGACACAAGAAGAGGATTCTCGGTATCCCCGAATTTCTTACCCTGCTTTTCTTCCAGACCTGCAAGGGCTGTAAAGATCTGTTCTTTAATCTCCTCGGAGATCTGTCTGCCGTTATTGTAGTAATCCGTACAAGCCTCCGTGGTCACGGTAAAGCCCTGCGGGATCGGCAGTCCCAGATTCGTCATCTCTGCCAGGTTAGCGCCTTTGCCTCCCAGGAGATTACGCATATCCGCGTTTCCTTCCTCAAATAAATACACCCATTTCGCCATATACTCGCTATACTCCTTTCTTAGCCTGCGGCTTTTCTTCAAACAAGCTGTCAAGTTAGCATATATTTTACCATATATTTGAAAATTTTACACTGTTTTTTTGAAAGTTCTTAACAAAAAAAAGGCAAATATCCTGTGACATTTGTC
>CAZUZZ010000127.1:2888-5482 GCA_964625055.1 uncultured Bacteroides sp.
GTCATCGCAAAATAAAGAAGATTCCAGTATACACCTTCCTTGCGGAAATTGGAGGAGAGCTGCCCCCGCACCACTTCCTTGTGATTTCTGCGAAACCACCACAAGACCATAGGGTTAAAAGACTCGATGCAGTAAGCGCCCCTGTAAGCGCGCAGCATCTCATCTATGACCACACAGCAGGAAACATCCGCTGTCTCCGCCTTGATCTCCACGATGAGGGGCACCCGCCCATCCACCATAGCGAGCAGTTCAGCCAGTTTAGGAATGCGTTCACCGGAATTACACAAAGTGTAAGCCTGCAGCTCCTCGTATGTACATTCCGCGGGTTTTCCCTCCGCGCCGCAGACCCGATCCAGCGTAAAATCATGGAAGATGACCGGTACGCCGTCCTTTGTCACCTGCACGTCCAGCTCCATACCAAGCCCAGCCTCCACCGCTTTTCGAAAGGCCGCCATGGAATTTTCCGGCGCATCCGTGTCGTTATCGTGAAGCCCCCTATGGGCAAAATATCTCTTTTGAAAAAGGGTGGTATCCGGTCTGTGAAAAATACGCGGCATGATCGCCAGCATATATAAAATGCCCAGCGCAGCGATACACTCCAGAATGATTTTTATGACTGTCAGGATCATCCGTTTACTCCTTTTTTGCAGTTCGTCAAATCCAATGCAAAATGCCACTGCTATTGTACAACCGGACCTCCTGTTTTTCAACCCGCGCAAATCTTAAGATTATTATATTTACGGTTCTGCCAGTCTGATCACATCCCCTTTCTGGATTTCCTTGTCTGAGGACAGGATGATCCGGCTTTCCTCTGAAAGCGCCCCCTCTACCGCCGCGAACTTATCATTCTTATCTGCGACGCTGACATTGATTTCCTCCACATAATATTCCATGCCGAGAATCCCCTCCCGCTCGCTCACCACATACACATAGCTGCTCCCTCCCGGATTCTCGTGCAGCGCCAACAGCGGAATACAGCAGGGCCGTTTCTCCCCTGCTTTTGCGCAGGTGATGGTTCCCGACTGTCCGGGTGTGCCTGTCTCCTCGGGAAGCCGCAGGATGGCGGTAAAGGTACCCGGTGCATTCTCATTTTCCACCAGATAATCCACACTTGCATTGATTTCTTTTTTATCTCCCAGTTTCAGCTTCACATCGTCATTTAGGTTTACATAAGTTTTATCCTCTTTTGTCAATGTGACACGGAACTGGCAGGGTGCCTCACTGTCCGCCACAAGAAAGGAGGCTGTATCCGGCACTCTGCCGCCCGCCTGCACATAGACATCGGTTACCATACCGCTTAAGGGGGCCGTGATCTTTCCCTCCCCGTTCAAAATCTCCTGATAAACCGCCAGTTTCTCCTGTATGCCCGCAATCTCCGTCCGGTAGACGGCAAGGGTTGCGTCCTCGTCCTCCTCAGACACGGTATCCTCCACTCTCCGTCCGGCGTCCTTCATGGTGTTGTCCCGGTTCCACTTCGCATCCGCCTCCGCATAAGCCGCCGCCTGCAGTTCCTGTTTCAGCCTTTCTTCTTCCTGCTCTCTGGCTTCCCGCTCCGCTTCCATCTCCTCCTCGGTTTTGGTCTCTCCGTTCTCCTTTTTCCAATCTCCCTCATGGGCCCTGTTCTCCTCCTGCAGTTCTTCCAGAGCCTCCTCGGCCTGCGCCACATTCTCGGCGGCCCTGCCCACAAGGGTATCCTGATATCTGGCAAGAGCGTCGTAATCCTCTCTGGCCCTGGCCTCATCCAACGCCTTTTTTTCCTGCGCAAGCTCCCTGTTGTGCAAAATCGCGTCGATCTGTAACTGGGTTTTCTGACAGGCCAGCTCCTGATCCGCCATGATCTCCCTCATATCTTCCAGATCTACCGTAAAAAGAAGATCGCCCTCCTCCACCCTGTCGCCGGTCTGCACGAAAACTTCCACCACACGAAGGCCTCCCAAAACCGTCACCGGCAGTTTAGACCCGGCTTCCACAATGCCCTCGGCCTCCACAATATGCTCGATGTATTTAGAATCCGTTCTGCAGGTGGTCACCATGGGCAGTCTTGACGCGTATATGCTCTTGGAAATGAGTGTGCACAGCCACATGAAAACCAAAAAAAATGCAAGTCCGGCACCGATTTTCTTTTTTCTTTTATCCATATCTCTCACTCCTTCAGGCCCGAATAAATAATACCCTGCTCCAGATAGTCCTGCCCCAGCACAAACACAAAAGCCGCCGGAATCAGGGTAATAAATGACGCGCAAAGCGCAAACCCCGCCTGTGTCCATGAAATCTCCGGCAGATACAAAGAAAGAGGCCAGAGCGCCTTATTCTCCAGAAACGCCAACGGCTGTTCCATCAGATTCCAGCACTCTAAAAACCCTAACACCATGGCAGACAATAATCCGCTTTTCCCTAACGGAAGTCCTATTTTTATAAAAATCCAGAGTTCTCCCGCCCCGTCAATGCGGGCTGCCTCCAGAAGCTGTACCGGAACCTGACGAAATCCGCCGTAGGATAAAAAGATCGGGAAAGTAGAAAATACCGCCGGCAGTATGACTGCCCTGTGGGTATTCAACAGTGAAAAACGATCCAACACCAGATAGCTTGACAGC
>CAZUZZ010000128.1:0-200 GCA_964625055.1 uncultured Bacteroides sp.
CAGAGAGTTGATTGGGGGATTCGAACCCCCAGGGCGACATCCCCCGTGGTTCACTTTTGGTTCATTTAAGTAGAAAGTTTGAAGGCAATGGTGATATTGTCTTTCAGGCTTTTTTTTTGAGGAAGGAATTTTTATGGAGCAGACGAAAGAAAACAAGATGGGCACGATGCCCGTGAACAAATTGCTGATCAGTATTTCGC
>CAZUZZ010000128.1:210-5457 GCA_964625055.1 uncultured Bacteroides sp.
AGGCGCTTTATAATGTAGTGGACTCGATCTTTGTCTCCCGTGTCAATGAAGCCGCACTGACAGCCGTGTCACTTGCGTTTCCTATTCAGACGCTGATGATCGCCGTGGCAGGCGGCACCTGTGTCGGTATCAATGCGGTGCTCTCCAAGGCGCTGGGAGAGAAGGATCAGGAGAGGGCGGATAACGCGGCGGCGAGCGGTGTTGTGTTGATGGCGGCAAGCTATCTGCTCTTTTTACTGGTAGGATTATTCGTGACCAGAGTTTTTTATCTGAGCCAGACGCAGGATGCGCAGATCGTGCAGTACGGGGTGGAATATCTGAGTATAGTGTGTTGCTGTTCCTTCGGACTTTTTGCGCAGTTTGTGTTTGAGAGACTCTTGCAGTCCACGGGCAGAACCTTCTATATTATGATCACCCAGGGGACAGGCGCTGTCATCAATATCATTTTGGACCCGATCTTTATTTTCGGTCTTTGCGGGATGCCGCGAATGGGTGTTGCCGGAGCGGCTGTGGCTACGGTGACGGGGCAGATTGTAGCCGGCACGATCGCTTTTGTGATCAACAGCAAAAAGAATGATGATATTCATCTTTCTCTGAAGAAGCTTAAACTGGAGCGTCAGGTGGTGGGGCAGATCTATAAGATCGGTATCCCCTCCATGATCATGCAGGCAATCGGATCGGTGATGACTTATGGCATGAATCTGATCCTGATCTCATTTACTTCCACGGCGACAGCGGTATTTGGCGTATACTTTAAATTACAGAGCTTTATCTTTATGCCGGTGTTCGGGATGAACAACGGTTTGGTGCCGATCCTGGCTTACAATTACGGCGCAGGCCGGAGAGACCGCTTCGTGCAGGCGTTAAAGTGCGGCATTTTCTATGCAGTGGGGATCATGGCTGTGGGTGTGGTGATCTTTCAGAGTATTCCTCATGTGCTTCTGGGATTTTTTGAGGCTTCGGAAGAAATGCTTGCGATCGGAGTACCCGCGCTTCGGACCATCAGCCTCTGCTTTGTAATGGCGGGGTTCAGCATCATCTGCGGTACATCCTTTCAGGCTCTGGGTAATGCGGTCTACAGTATGATCACCTCCATTGCCAGACAGCTTGTGGTGCTGCTCCCCGCGGCCGATCTGTTGTCTCTTGCAGGCAATGTGGATTATGTGTGGTGGTCATTCCCCATCGCGGAGCTGGTGTCACTGGGGATGACGGTGTTCTTCCTGATTCAGATCAACAGAAAGGTCATAAGACATATCGGGGAGGACGTACAGAGTGTGCCCGAACAGACTTGAAGAGATATGCAGGAAGCTTAGGTGAGAGTCGTTGACAGGGTTTATGGAAAATGATATGATACATAAGCAGATGTGACAAAATGACATGAATGTCATGTTTGGGATCATGTCTGGCAGGCGGATATGGCGGAATTGGCAGACGCGCTGGATTTAGGTTCCAGTGGGAGACCGTGCAGGTTCAAATCCTGTTATCCGCAGTAAATTTTAAAGATGTGTGTGGCAGGATTTGAACCGGTTTAAGATCCTGTTATCCGCAGTAAATTTTTCTCTTATCGAGTGCGTAGGCACTCGATTTTTTATAATCCCTTTTCTTTCAACCCCTTCACGAGGTTTACATAAAACTCCCGCACATCGAATCCCGCAATATTCTCCCGGTTCAGATCGATCATATCACCGTGGGAGATGCCTCGGCCCTCGGGCACGGTCAGATAGATAAATTCTTCGCCCCACTTCATGCTGTCCACAGCGACCAAGCCGTCGTTGGCCCCGTCAAAATGCTTTACCATCGGATAGGACAGATTCATGGGGAACCTGCCGCTGGAAGCGTGGTTCATCTTAGTGCCGACACTCTGATAATATACTTCCGGGCTGTCTGGCAGTTCCTCATTTAAGCGGATACAGGTGGAGGCGGTCAGATCCCGCACAGCCTCCATAAAATTCGGATCGTGGTCGCCCAGCAGAGTCAGCGCCGCGTTGTATTTTGCAGCTACCTTATCGCAGACATTGTCAGGGATATGCTCCAGAAGATAATCCGCGAAAATACAGCCCCGGTGAGGCGTGTTTACGGTGGTCAGGGAGGCCACACAGGGAGCCATGCCGCATTTGGAAATAGCGTAACGACTGTCCAGTCCGCCCTTGGAGTGGGCGATGATATTGATCTTTTTGGCGCCGGTTTCCTGCAGGATCTGCCGGATGCGCTGAGCCAGTTCTTCGCCGCAGGCCGCCACGGAGGCGGCAGACTGCTGGCTGCCGTAGTAGACCTGAGCGCCGTTCCTTTTCAGCTCCGCAGGAATCCTGCCCCAGTAATTCAGAAAGCGGAAATCCCGAAAGAATACGCCGTGAACGAGCAGGATAGGATATTTTGTCAGACATTCCTGATTCTCGGCGCGCACTTGATTGAGCAGATATTTTTCGTTTTCGCAGATTACCTCGTTTCGGGTGATCTGAATGATCTTACAGAGGATGTAGAGATGTACGATCGGGATCAGGCCGCACAGAGCGCCGATCACGCGCCATCGGATACCGAGCTGCACCGAAGTCAGATACACGCGTATCATACCGTTCCAGAAAAGGATAAACTCTACCAGAAAGGCCAGGCCGAACTGTCTCAGCCAGAAAAAGGGCTGGCTGAAGCCGGTATCGTAGCCGGGCAGCCCCACAACGAGCATGGTGAGGCAGCATATGATCTCAAGAATAGTCGTCCCCAGAAAGATCTGGAGCAGGGCGATGCCGTTTTCCAGAATCTGATTGCGGGTCGTGGAGACCTTGCGGACAGTCAATGCAGGGAAGAAGTTGATGTATAAAAGCAGAAGATAACAGATAAACTCTGCAGCGGCACAGGGAGCAGGGAACAGGGTGTCGATCCGGCCTGCATAAAACAGGAAAGTACAGATGGAGCGGATATTGAGTGCTGTCAGCACGATTGCCGCACTGAAGAATTTCGCAAGAGTTTTCATAGGTGTTTTCATAGTCTTCTCCTGTATGTCGGTTGCAAAATACGGGTACATTGGTATAATGTAATAATATGCAGTGTTTTCTGTGTTTATCGTAGCAGATACATTGCTGTTATGCAAGGCAAAGGAGTGGAAAGCATGGCGGTCGCAGCGGCAAAGACCCGGGAAGAACGGATGGCAACAGATTCAGTGGGCAGACTGATGGTGAGTATGACGCTGCCCGCCATTGTGGCGCAGATCATCAATATCCTGTACAGCATCATTGACCGTATTTACATCGGGCATATGAAGGGCGTGGGTGCAAACGCCTTGACCGGCGTGGGAGTGACCTTCTGCATCACCATGTTTGTCTCGGCTTTCTCCGCTTTTATCAGTAACGGCGCGGCGCCTCTGGCGGCGATCTGGCTGGGTAAGGGGGATCGGGAGCACGCGGAGAAGATACTGGGAAACAGCACAAGTTTTCTTGTGATCTGCACAGTGTTGCTGATGGTATTTTTTTACGCCTTTCAAAGACCCTTACTCTATATGTTTGGCGCCAGTGACGCCACCATCGGTTACGCTACGGATTATCTGTCCATTTACCTGGCGGGTACGCTCTTTGTGGAGCTGGCGCTGGGACTGAATGCCTTTATCATCTGCCAGAGCCAGTCCAAGACGGCGATGCTTTCCGTACTGATCGGGGCGGTTGCCAATATCATTCTGGATCCCATTTTTATCTTCGGATTCCATATGGGAGTCAGGGGTGCGGCTACGGCCACGGTAATATCACAGGCGCTTAGCGCGGCGTGGGTCGTAGGATTTCTTTTGAGTAAAAGATCTTCCTTAAAAATACGAAGAGATTGCATGAAGCTGGATGGCGGAATATTGAAGAGTGTTTTTTCTCTGGGGATATCACCCTTTATCATGAATGCCACAGAGAGTTTTATCAGCATTGTACTGAATCATGGACTGCAGCTATATGGAGGCGATATGTATGTTGGCTCTTTGACGATCATGCAGAGCATCATGCAATTTTTTTCAGCGCCGCTCAATGGCTTTACTCAGGGTATGACACCAATCGTCAGCTATAATTACGGGGCAAAAAATTTCGAACGTGTCAGACTGCTGTACCGATGGATGATCGGAATGTGTTTTGGCTTCCGCTTTCTGACTACAGCGGCGGTCATGGTTTTTCCGTGCTTTTTTGCGAGCTTTTTCACGAATGAGACGGAGCTGGTGGCGCTGACCGGAGAAGTGATGCCGATCTTTATGGCGGGTATGCTGGTATTCGGTCTGCAGAACGGGATCCAGCCCACCTTTTTGGCGCTGGGGCAGGCGAAGGTGTCTCTCTTTATTGCAGTGCTCCGCAAGATCATCCTGCTGATTCCGTTAGCGATCATCCTGCCGCACTTTTTCGGCGTGATGGGCGTGTACTATGCGGAGCCCGTGTCGGATACGCTTTCAGCGGCCACGGCTACGGTGCTTTTCCTGCTTAATATAAAGAAAATACTATCGGAAGAGTCGTTGGAAAAGATTCGGTAGAAACCGGATCAGAATGGAGGAAGATATGGCAGTAGTAATTCAACTGGCATTGCTGGCAGTAGGGTTTGTGCTTCTGGTGAAGGGCGCGGACTGGTTCGTGGAGGGGGCCAGCCGGGTGGCTGAGAAATTTGGGATTCCACAGCTTGTGATCGGCCTGACCATCGTGGCCATGGGGACTTCACTCCCGGAGGCGGCGGTCAGTGTATCGGCGGCTCTGAAGGGAAGCGCGGAGATCACCATCGGCAATGTTGTGGGGAGCAATATCATGAATGTGCTGTTGATTCTGGGAATTACCTCCGTCATCACGCCGATCGCAGTGCAGATGTCCACGGTGAAGTACGAGATTCCCTTTGTGATCCTGGTGTCGGCGGTTCTCATGGGAATCGGCTATACGGACAATGTGGTGGGGCGTGTGGACGGCGTGATCCTGTGGGCATTGATGCTCTGTTATCTGGGATATCTTCTGGTGATGGCAAAGAAAGGCGAGGGTCTTTCGGAGGAGATGCCGGAGACGGACAAGCCTATGCCGGTCTGGAAGATGCTTCTGCTGATCGTAGTTGGTGCCGTGATGATCGTGGTGGGATCTGACGTGGCGGTGGATGCGGCTACGGAGCTGGCACGGATATTCGGTATGAGTGAGAGATTGATCGGCCTGACCATTGTTGCTTTCGGTACGTCGCTGCCGGAGCTGGTGACCTCTGCCACAGCGGCGATCAAGGGCAAGGCGGATATTGCGGTGGGCAACATCGTGGGCAGTAACA
>CAZUZZ010000129.1:0-1718 GCA_964625055.1 uncultured Bacteroides sp.
TCTTTTCTTTCTCGGTCCGTTTGCGGAAATTCTCGAACTCTGCCATCTGACGTTTCACCCGGTCTTCCAGCTCGTCGATCTTTTCCTTCAGAGCGTCCTGCTTTTTGTCTTTTTTCTTTTTTTCTTTCTTCTCGCTTTTAGAGGCTGTCTCCTCGCCTGCTGCCGCTTCTTCCTGCACAGGCTGATCTGCTTTTTCTTCCTCCGGCGTGTTTTCTTCCGGCATATCCTCTTCCAGCTTCTTATCCTTTTCTTCTGCCACGGTTCTCATCCCTTTCTTATAAGGTTGACTGTGCAAGTCAGTCTTTTCTATACAAATCATCCAGCTGATGTTTTAACAGCCTGAGATTGCTCACCACTTTTTCATAGTCCATTCTTTTCGGTCCGATAATACCGATGGTACCTTTCATGCCCTCTTCCAGTTCGTAGGTCGCCGTCACGATGCTGCAGTCCTTCATGCCCGCCACCGGCGTCTCGCTTCCGATGTAAACCTGAATGCCGGTGCGGTTTTCATCCGACAGATTATCCTGCACCAGCTCGCTCAAAAGCTGTTTTTCCTCAAAGGTCGTGATCAGCTCACTGGCGCGTTCGTGATCCGCAAGCTCCGGATACTTGAAGAAATTCTTCGTGCCGCTGGTGTAGATCTCCAGATCCTCATCTGCCCTGATCGCTTCCGCCACCGCGTCTATGACGCTTGCCACGATCTCACTGTGAATGCCAGCCTGCTGCTTCATAGCAGCGATCATACTCAGATTGATCTCTTCCAACGTAAGGCCGTTTAGGTGTGTGTTCAGAAGAATGTTCAACTTCAGGAGCGTCTCATCGCTCAACTCCTCAGCCACCGATAACATGGAATTTTTAATCATATTGCCTTCCACAACGATGACTGCCAGAATCTGATTGGCATCCACTCTGGAAAGCTGAATAAATTTTAATTTATTGCGATGGTACTGCGGAGCGGAGATCATCGCCGCGTACTCGGTGTTGTTGGCCAGCACCTTGGCAGCCTGCTTCAGAAGGTGATCCATCTTGCCTTCCTTCTCCAGAAGCAGCTCCTTCATCTCCTCCACTTCCCGTTCCTTCTCCTCCATCATCTTATCCACATAGAGGCGGTAGCCTTTATCGGAGGGAATCCTGCCTGCGGATGTGTGAGGCTGTAGGATATAACCCAGCTCCTCCAGATCTGCCATCTCATTGCGGATCGTGGCGGAACTTAAGTTTAAGTCCGTGTACTTGGAGATGGTACGGCTGCCCACCGGCTCGCCCGTCTCCAGATAGTTTCGGATGATGGCCTGCAATATGATATATTTTCTTTCGTCCAGCTGCATCCTGTTTCCCTCTTGTCGGGTTGTTAGCACTCGACACAATAGAGTGCTAACACCTTCTAGTAGTAAGTTATCACTTAAGAATTTTATTGTCAACATCTGATTGGAAAAAATTTATTAAAAAAGTGTGAAAAAAAGCAGTCAGTTTAGAATACCCTAAACTGACTGCCTGCATTCTGTTTCCAGTTTTGTTTTTTAAATATTGAAGCTTCCCTTCTCCTCACCGTTGATCACATAGTATACAACGCTCTCCTCAGGCTTTACATAAAGCTCCACATTCTTGAAGTCGCCAACCTTTCTCTTCAGGTCATACTTCCATATATCCTTTGCGCTCTGTACTTCAGGCGCAGTCTTTGCCGCAGGTGCTGCCACCGGTGTCGTCGCTGTTGCTGTCTT
>CAZUZZ010000129.1:1818-5427 GCA_964625055.1 uncultured Bacteroides sp.
CAGGCGCAGTCTTTGCCGCAGGTGCTGCCACCGGTGTCGTCGCTGTTGCTGTCTTTGTATCTGCCGCTTTTGTCGCTTCAGTTTTCTTTGTTTCTGCCATGAATAATCTCCTTCCCCAACTACTCTTGGTACTCTAATCACTTTTTCATACTACGAGCATTTTATCTCAATCATTCGGCACTGTCAACCAACAATCTGTAACAAATAGTTCATTTTTATAACAAAATCATATACAAATTGGCGGAAAAACAGGGGATAAACCTGCCGTTTTACAGCTGTCAGGACAATGCAAAATAGCAAAGCACCGCCGCGCCCAGCACGATCCGATACCATCCGAACACCTTGAAATCATGCTTTTTAATATATCCCATCAGGAATCGGATCACCAGAACCGATACCACAAAGGCTACTATCATTCCCACTGCCAGAATCGTAAGCTCCGCCCCCGAAAAGGAAAAACCAAACTTAAGAAGTTTTAGGAGGCTTGCCCCCAGCATAACCGGAATGGCCAGAAAAAAAGTAAACTCCGCCGCCACCGTTCTTGATACGCCGATCAGCAGCGCCCCCACAATGGTGGCCCCGGAGCGGGATGTGCCCGGGAAAATGGCCGCCAGCAGCTGAAATACGCCGATCAGCAGGGCCGTACGGTATGTGATATCCTCCAGTGTCGTGATCTTCGGCGACGCACTTTTATTTCGGTTCTCTATCAGAATAAACGCGATACCGAATACGATCAGCGCGATCGCCACACACCAGGGATTATAAAAAAGCGCGTCGAACACGTCGTCAAAGGCCAGCCCCACCACCGCCGCAGGGACACAGGCTGCCAGAATCTTAAACCATAATATAAAGATATCCTTCTGCACCACAGGCTTTTCCCGAAAGCGGAAAGGAAATATCTTATTCCAGAAAAGGAGCACCACCGCCAGAATCGCGCCAAGCTGGATCACCACCAGAAACATCTCCCAGAATTCCTCACTCACATTCAGGGTCACAAACTCATTCAGCAGAATCATATGTCCGGTGCTGCTGATCGGAAGCCATTCTGTGATACCCTCCACGATGCCGAAAAGCACCGCTTTTAAAATTTCCAAGATATCCATACTTTATCCTTTCTTTTATCCCTTTTCATTCTAATATTATTAGCAATTAAGATATTTCAGAAGTGCAGGATAGTTTTCCGCCGCATCCCGATAGCCTTCCTGATAGAGCGCCTCCATCTTCTCCTTGTCCTTCTCTATCCGGCCTACCTCACCCGCCTGCTTCGGACGTATCACAAACAATTCTCCCTTTGCCTGTTGCTCTTCAATATATTGCACTGTAGCGTTGTAGGTAAGATGCCTTTCCCGCATCAGCTCATAGACCTTGGGGTAACGCAGATACCGTGCCCGGATCAGTGAAAGCTCCGCCCCGACAGGCTGTCTGACAAATCCCTCTTCCTTGGTCATGATCACCACATTCTTACGATTGCCGTCCCGCTCAGACTGTCTGATCGGGATGGCGTCACTGATACCACCGTCCAGATAAAGGTTCCCGTCAATGTTCACATTGCGGGATACTAGGGGCAGGGAACTGGACGCACGCACTGCTATCACATCTTTACGCAGGTCTTTAAGCGGCAGATAGGCCGGCTTCCCGGTACGGATATCCGTCGCCACCGCAAAGGCTCTGCCCTCATATCTGTCCGCCGCAACATAGTCGTAGGGATCCAGATGATCCGGGATCAGCCGATAGTTCATATCCACCCCGAAGAGATCCCCTGTGGTCAGCAGGCTCCATGTACTGCAATATTGCTTCATGCCCAGATAGTTAATGCTGATGCGGTAAGACCGTCCCCGCTGCCCGGACAGGTAGTTACACAGATGGCCCGCCCCGGCTGATACGCCGTAACAGCCCGAGAACCACATTTCTTTTTCCATAAAAAAATCCAGAACACCAGCGGTATAGATTCCTCTCATACCGCCGCCCTCCAGGATCAATCCTGCCTGATACATCATGCTCCGTACTCCGTCTTCACAAACTTCCTGAATGCCTCCAAAGAACGCTCCACCTTCTCCGTGTCAATACAATATGCAATGCGGAAATATCCCTCCACACCAAAAGAATCTGACGGCACCAGGATCAGATCGTATTTCTTTGCCTTCTCACTAAAGGCGATCGCATCCGCCTCCAGCGCCTTGGGGAACATATAGAAAGTTCCTCCCGGACGTATGCACTCGAAACCGAGGCTCGTAAGTTCTTTATATAATATGTTCATATTCGTCTCATAGACCGACAGATCCGAGGTCAGATCAAGCACCTCCGCCACCGCCAGCTGAATGATGGAGGGAGGGCAGTTGTGTCCCGTTCCTCTGGAGATCTGACTGCACATCACACTGATCAGCTCCGCATCCGTACATTTCGGATTTACCGCCACATAACCGATCCGCTCTCCCGGCAGGGAAAGTGATTTCGAGAAAGAGTAGCAGGAAAGAGAATTGTCGTAAAAAGCCGAAGGGTAAGGCGCATCCACTCCCGCAAACACGATCTCCCGGTAAGGCTCATCGGAGATCAGGAAAATATCGTGTCCGTACTGATTCTGTTTCTCCTCCATGATCCGCGCAAGCTCCCGAATGGTCTCCTCAGAATAAACCATGCCGGAAGGATTGTTCGGCGTGTTGATCAGCACCGCCGCCACCTGTGGTGTCAGCATCTCTTCAAAAGCCTCAAAGTTGATCTGGAAGCTTTTTGTATCCGCAGGCACCACCTTGAGCGTTGCCCCGGTCAGATTGATATAGGGACCGTATTCCGGAAAATAGGGGGCAAAGGTGAGAATCTCATCCCCCGGCTCCGACACACACCGCACCGCATGGGCGATGGCGCCTGCCGCGCCCGTGGTCATAAAAATATGATTGCCCGTATAGTTCATTCCAAATCTTTTATTTAAGGAAGCCGCCACCTTATCTCTGACTGCGGGAATCCCCAGGCTCTGGCTGTAGCCGTGCAGCTCCATGGGATTTTTCTCCTGCAGCATCTGTATCATCGTGTCCGTGAACGCCTGCGGCACCGGCACGGAAGGATTCCCCAGACTGTAATCAAACACATTCTCATAGCCGATCTCGGCGCCCCGCGCCGTGGCAAACTCCGAAAGCTGCCGGATCACCGATTTCCCCTGTAACATATCCTTATATTTTTGTACGATCATATCTCTTTCTCCTTTGCTATCAGATGTAAAAGTCTTCCCCGGAAGTCCCCTGTAAGCGGCGGCACCTGAATCCCCGCGTAATGCAACGCATCTCCGCCGTACTCGGTCTGCTTTAACTCCGGCCAGTCCGCCGCATTCTCGATCACATAGGTCTTATCCGGTGCAAGTCCCGGAATGCGGATCCTTCTGCTGTGGCAGTTCGCCCGTCCAAGCACCTGAATATAGGTGACCAGCGCCTCGCTCTTATCCTTCGCCACCACCTCGTAGCAGTCAAAATAATGATTCTCTGCATAGTGGGCGATCCGGTAATAATCTCCCTGCCGCACCAGATCGTTATATTTATGATACATAGCCACCTGTCCGGGAATGCTGTCCCGATCCTCCTGCGGGATCTTCGTCACATCCAGCTCATAGCCGAAGGTGCC
>CAZUZZ010000130.1:0-5422 GCA_964625055.1 uncultured Bacteroides sp.
GCGTCAGAAGTCTCTTATTCTGTACGGTAAAGGGCACATCGCCCGTCACGATCCTTGCTGCAAGTCCTTCCACCACAGCCGTCTTACCCACGCCCGGCTCTCCTACCAGACAGGGATTGTTTTTCGTGCGCCGGCTTAAGATCTGAACCACTCTGGTGATCTCCTCTTCCCTGCCGATCACGGGATCCAGTTTCCCCTCTCTGGCAAGCGCCGTCAGATCCCTGCTGTAATGGTCCAGAGTGGAGGTACTTCCCTTTTTCTTATTCTGCTTTCTGCTCAGATCTTCCTTGTAAAGTGCGCCGTCCTCGCCCATGGCTACCAACACATCCACATATAGCTTCTGCACTGAAATGCCCATGGTATTAAGGAGTCTTACCGCCACATTCTCCCCTTCCTTCAGAAGAGCCAGCAGAATGTGCTCCGTTCCGGTCCGGTCACTGCGGAATCGCTCCGCCTGTCTGTGCGCCTCCTCTAAAATGGCCTGCGCCCGCGGGGAATAGCCATCCCGTTCCGCGATCAGCACAGAAGTTTCCGGCACGATCAGATCCTTGATCATCTCTTTTAACTGCACGACATCCACGCCGTTATTTAAGAGCACCGTGGCGGCAACGCCCGTGTTTTCCCTTAAAAGACCCAGCAGGATATGTTCACTTCCCACATAACTCTGCCGCAGGCTTCTGGCAGCCCGCTCTGCAAGCATCAGAGCCGCCTTTGCCTTATCTGTAAATTGTGGCTGCATTAACCTTCCATTCCTTTCCCATATTCCTCATAAATCTCATCTATAAGAGCATGGACTTCTTCCCCGGAAATATTCTTACAACTTGCCTTCGCCAGAGTGACCATCAGATCCTCTCTGATCTCCTGAAGCGCACGCATCCTGTCGATATCCACGGCAACCATCACGCCCCGTCTGCGGTCTACCTTGACATAGCCCTCCTGTTTCAGGACAGTGTATGCCTTATTGACCGTGTGCATATTGATGCCGATATTGTCCGCCAGCTGCCTGACGGAAGGAAGCATATCTCCCTCCTGAAACCGGGAGGCCGCGATTCCCATGATGATCTGATCCCGCAGCTGCATATAGATTGCCTGATCACTGTTAAAGTCTATCTCGATAAACATATTTTCCTCATCATTTCAGATCCTTATCATCCATATTCAAAAATTCAAATTCAAATTCATCGTCATCCATAAGGAAATTTTTTGTCTTGCGCTTGGGCGCGGGTCTGACAGCCTCCGGCTCCTCCTGATAAGTCACTTCCCGCTCACGCCTTGCCCTCTCCGGTCTCTCTGATCTTTCCTTCCTGGACTGCTCTGCGCTCTCCCGTCTGCGCGCACTTCTTTCTTCCTGCTCACCTGCTGTCCTGCGCCGCTCCTGCCTTTCTCTTTCCGCAGTTCTTCTATTAGATTTCTCTTCTTCCTCCTCTTCTTCGTCGTCCTCGTAATCCTCATAATAAGCATCCCGCAGCTTAAAGGCCATAATGATCACCGTGACTGCAAGCGCTGCCAGAAGTACCCCCAGCACAACGATCACAATGCGCTGCTTAACGATCGCATCCGTATCCTTCTTATCGTCCACAGACTGGGAGCCCGTAGATTCCAGAAGCTGCAGCAGAGGTTCTTTATTCCCCATGATATTATCGTAAAGATACCAGACTTCCTCGCCCTCGGAATCCGTCTCTATCTTGAGCTCATAGTCATTTCTCGGCGCCGTCTCGGGAGCGGCTGCTTCCACATCGGGTTCCGGCTCCGGCTCTTCTTCCACCGGTAAAAGATCCCCCAGATCCAGAAGATCAGACCGGATGTAGCCCGTCTTTTCAGAACCGTTCGATCCGGTATAATTGACAAAATACCATGTCTTTCCGTCGCTGCCCTCAGATTTCCCGCTCACCACTACCTGCGTGCCGGGCGTCAGGGAATCTATGTGATTATTGGAGGTAGAAGGATCGGGACGTACCTTCGTCTGCACTTTGGTGGCCGCATACTGGAACGCCATCTCCTCCTGCGCCTGTACCTGCGCACCCGTACCCGAACCGGATGGTGCCGCAGCCGCATTGTCAGTCTGTGAAGACTCCTCCCCGGCATCGGCATCCGATGTATCTGCCTCCACAGATACCGTGGGAATATCACCCTCGCCCGCCTCGATCATATCAGCACGCACATAGCCCAGAGTATTGGAATCCACATATACCTGATACCAGGTGACGCCGGATACATCCACCTTGCCCCGTATCGAGATCTCCTTGCCGGCGCTGGAGCTGCCGATCGGCTCGCTCCCCTGATCGGGCTGCTTTCTGATATTAACAGTTTTGGGAAGCACCGTACCCGGAGCCTCCGCCCGGCTCACGATCGGATCACACCAGACCAGAACAGCGGCCGCCGCCAAGACAGCCAGCGTTCTTCCCGCCTGCTTTGTTATAATTCTTCTCCACTCGCTCTTTCGTATCCTCATGTTTTTTCTCCCTCTGTCAGGTTGCTTAATCGTCCCTGGAAAATCGCTTGGATCCTGCCTCACCTTTGCGCCGTTCGGTGCTGTAACCAAAGGCATCATCCTTACGCCTTGCTTTTCTTGCCATCTCCTCCAGATCTTTGTGATACGCCAACTCACACTTGGGACAGAACCTTCCCCAGCGGATCGTCGCACCACAGATCTCGCACCGCAAAAAGAGTGTGGAGTTGGGCGCGATCTCCAGTCTTCCCTCCTTGAGCATCTCCCGGATCGCCCTCTGGGAAACACCTGTGGCCTTGGAAACCTCCGCCGCATTGGCGCCCATATGCTCTTCTACATAATTGCGCGCCTTGCCGTAATCGTCATATGCAACAAAGCCACACTGCTCACACACATATTCTCCCACACCCTTATAGACCATGACTCCTGCACACTCAGGGCAGTAGACAGGCCTGTTGTAAGTGTTTTCCTCAACAAATTCCTTCTTTAATATCGCGATCCGTTCTTCTTTGTTGCTCACAGGATCACTCCCCCTTCCCTCGATCCTGGGAATGCTTCGCATTCTCCTTCAATGATTTACACAGCTGTTCTTTCGGTTAAGCTTCATCGATCGCTTTCCCGATATCATGCCGCATATATTTGTTGTCAAAATGTACCCAGTCCGTTGCCGCATAGGCGTTGGCTCTGGCCTCTTTAAGCGTCGCTCCCTTCGCTGTGACGCCGAGGACTCTGCCTCCATTTGTGACAATCGTGTCATTATTCAGGCTTGTTCCCGCATGGAAGCAGTAATACCCTTCTTTGTTCTCAAAATTCTCCAGTCCTTCGATGGCAAAACCCTTCTCGTAAGAGACCGGGTATCCTTCCGATGCCAGGATCACGCAGACCGCCGCATTGTCCTCAAAGCTAAGCTCCATCTGGTCAAGGCTGCCGTCAATACACGCCTCCACCACATCGATCATGTCGTTTTTCATACGGGGCAGCACCACCTGCGCCTCCGGATCTCCGAACCGCGCATTGTACTCTAACACCTTCGGCCCATCCTCCGTCAACATCAATCCGAAGAAGATCACCCCTTTGAAGGGTCTGCCCTCCGCCGCCATGGCATCCACAGTAGCCTGATAGATATACTTATGACAGAACGCATCCACTTCATCCGTATAGAAAGGACTGGGCGAAAAAGTACCCATACCGCCCGTATTCAGTCCCTGATCGCCGTCCAGAGCCCGTTTGTGATCCTGCGCGGATGACATGATCTTTATCGTCCTGCCATCCACAAAGGAGAGAACGGAGACCTCGCGTCCCGTCATAAACTCCTCGATCACCATACGATTGCCCGCTGCGCCGAACTTCTTATCCTCCATAATGGTGCGGACGCCTTCCTTTGCCTCCTCAAGGGTCTCGCAGATCAGCACGCCCTTTCCCAGAGCAAGTCCGTCGGCCTTTAAGACCACCGGCATTTTTGCCGTTTCCAGATACGCAAGCGCCTTCTGCGGATCGTCAAAATTCTCATAGGCCGCCGTAGGGATATTATATTTTTTCATCAGATCCTTGGAGAAGGCTTTACTGCCCTCCAGGATGGCCGCGTTTTTCCGGGGACCGAACACCCTGAGACCCGCCGCCTCCATCTCGTCCACAAGGCCGCCCACCAGCGGGTCGTCCATGCCCACGATGGTCAGGTCAATGGCTTTTTCCTTCGCAAATGCCACCAGCTTGTCAAACTCCATGGCACCAATGGGAACGCACTCCGCAATCTGCCCGATACCCGCATTGCCGGGAGCACAGTATATTTTATCCGCCCTCGGGCTCTTCGCCACAGCCGCAGCGATCGCGTGCTCCCTGCCGCCGCTGCCCACTATCAAAATTTTCATAATTTACCACCTTTCCGCTATACGGAGAAACTTAGAAGTTCTTTGCGAAATGCCCTCTGGCATGAGCATTAGAACTTCTCTTCACTCGGTGATCGTCACCCGGCCGTTCTCCACCTTCACCTGACCGGCCGCGATCAGATTGATACACCAGGGCAGGAGCACCCACTCCGCCTCCTCCATCACTCTCTGTTGTAAAATCTCGGGCGTATCATCGGCGTAAACCTTCACCGCCTTCTGCTTGATGATCGGTCCCGTGTCCATTCCTTCATCCACAAAGTGCACGGTGGCACCGGTGATCTTCACGCCTCTCTTCAATGCGGCCTCATGCACCTTCAGCCCGTAGTAGCCCGTTCCGCAAAAAGCCGGAATCAGGGAAGGATGTATATTGATGATCCGATTCTGATAACGCCTGATCAGTTCTATTGGAATCTTCACCAAAAAGCCCGCCAGCACGATCAGATCGGGCGTGGCCTCCTCCACACAGCGTGTCAGAGCTTCCTCAAACTGCCGCCGGTCATCAAAATCTTTCGGCGACACGCAGACCCCTTCGATTCCTGCCGCCTTCGCTCTCTCCAATGCGTAGGCTCCCGGATTGTTGCACACCACTCTCACCAGCTCCGTATTACAGATCGCACCCTGTGCCACGCCGTCAATGACCGCCTGTAAATTTGTGCCCCCGCCGGACACACACACTACGACTCTAAGCATCTGTTCCTCCAAACATCATTGTCAACTCAAATAGTTCTTTTCACGCGGTTAGCCGAACAGAACTTCATGCGCTCCGGATACCACCTCTCCTACAGCCCATGCCTTTTCTCCCGCAGACTGTAATGCCGCAAGAGTCTTATCCGCATCGGCAGCATCCACTGCAAGCACCATGCCAAGTCCCATATTATATGTGTTATACATCATTTTTTCTTCCAGATTTCCGGTCTTTTGTAAAAGGGCAAAAATGGGCGGTATCTCGTAGCTGCCCTTCTGTACCTTTGCGGACACGCCTTCCGGCAGCATCCGGGGAATGTTCTCATAAAAACCGCCGCCGGTGATATGACTGCAACCCTTGATTCTCACGCCAGCCGTCTTAACTGCCTCCAATGCCTTAACG
>CAZUZZ010000131.1:0-5335 GCA_964625055.1 uncultured Bacteroides sp.
GCTCCCGCACCAGCACATCCAGTTTTGTATAGTCCAGATCCCCCGTCTCCGGATGTTGTAAAGAAGAGGAACCGATTTTTATCACAATCCGCTGTTTATCCGCCATCAAGGCTTTTCTGTCTGTCATTGTTTTGTATTCCTTTCCCAGATTCGCCATCTATCTTACCACAGGATGATAAAGCGACGCAACTTTCTCCGCGATCAGGATCCCATCCATGGCGGCGGAGGTAATGCCGCCCGCATAGCCGGCCCCCTCCCCGCAGGGATAAAGCCCCCTCAGTGCAGACTGTCCTGTGTCATCCCGCAGGATCCGCACCGGAGAGGAGGTTCTGCTCTCCACACCGGATAAAAAGGCGTCCGGATCGTTGAAACCTGACATCGATTGACCTATTAGGTCAATTCCTTCCACCAGCGCCTGATTCAGAAAATCGGGTAAGATAGCGTGCACCGGCGCAAACTGCCACTTCCCCTTGATGGCAGGTGAAAAATCCGGATATCGTTCCTGCAGGCTGCCTTTTTCCGCCATTCCGGAAGACAGATTTCCCTGGCTGTCAAGCTCCTCCCTGCTCTCCAACACTGCCCTCCTAAAATCGCCGTAACGCTCCACAGGCACGGCGCCGCCTCCGGCTTCGCATGCTTTTTTCTCCAGTTCCCGCTGAAAGACAACACCGGCAAGAGGCCCCGTTCCCCCGTAATCCTCCGGCGTCAGGGTGACGATCATGGCGCTGTTGCTGTTGGCTCCGTCCCGTCCGCTGTAGCTCATACCGTTCACAGCCGTCATGCCGGGCTCCGAGGAAGCGTTCACCACATAGCCGCCCGGACACATACAGAAGGAATAGACCCCTCTGCCACTGCTCGTCTTAGCTGTCACCTTATAGGACGCCGCCGGCAGCGCAGAGACATTTTCTCCGTACTGTAACTGATCTATCATCTTCCGTGGATGCTCCATGCGAAGCCCCACTGCAAAAGCCTTGGGCTCCATAGGCACTTTCCGGTCATAAAGCATCTGAAAGGTATCTCGGGCGCTGTGACCGATCGCCAGAACTACCACATCGCTGTCAATACGCTCCTTTGCCACTTCTACGCCCAGAATCTTATCGTTATCACACAGAAGTGCCGTCACCTGAGAGGCAAACCTTACTTCCCCGCCCCAGGCTGTGATCTGCTTTCGCAGATTCTCCACTACCCGGCACAGAATATCCGTGCCGATATGAGGCTTCGCATCGTAAAGGATCTCCTCCGGGGCGCCCGCCTCCACAAATATGCGCAGTACCTCCCTTTGCCTGCCGCAAGGATCTTTGACTGATGTGGTCAGTTTTCCGTCCGAAAAAGTACCTGCGCCACCTTCCCCAAACTGGACATTAGAGGCAGGATTCAAAATTCCTTCCTGCCAGAAACGTTCCACATCCGCAAGACGTGTCTTTACCTCCTGTCCACGCTCCAGAAGAAGAGGACGATATCCCGCTTTTGCCAGCATATAACCACAAAAAAGGCCCGCAGGCCCGGTTCCTACAATAATAGGGCGATGTGACAGCTTTACGCCGCCGGAGACAGGAAAAGAATAGGGCTTCCAATCGCCCGTCTGGATCTGTCCCTTTTTGGCACGGGCATTTTTTAACACTCGCTCCTCTCCGGCTACTTCCACCTCCACCGTGTAGACCATATGCAGCTCCGGCTTCTTTCTGGCGTCGATGGAGCGTCTTAAGATCGTAAAACGAAGAAAGGCGGAAGGCTCCACCCGCAGCAGCTTCGCGGCCTTCCTGCGAACATCCTCTTCCGTATGTGCCACCGGCAGTTTGATCTCATGGATTCGTATCATATTTTTCAATCCTTCTCTCTTGCAGATGCAGCTGCTCGTCCTGCCACCGCTCCGCTGCTCCATGCCCATTGCAGATTATAGCCGCCGCAGAGCCCGTCTATGTCCAGCATTTCACCGGCAAAATAAAGTCCGGGAATCTTTTTTGACATGAGTCTTGTAGTAACTTCGTTACAGTCCACGCCGCCCGCACTCACCTGGGCCTTCTCAAAGGGATTGACTCCCGTAACCGTCACTTCCAGACCGCAGTAGAGCTTCCACAGCCGCCGGAAGGATGCCTCCGGAACCTTATCTGCCCGCTCTCCCTGTCCTATGCCGGAAAGCTTCAGTAAAAGCTGGTTGATTTTTTTGTTGACTATGCCGGTCAAAAACCGTTCCATCTCTTCCTGCCCATGAACCGTCAGCCGCTCCTGAAAAAAAGACGCACAGGCGCTCTCATCAAGATCCGGCAGAAAAGAGATCGTCACGGTGACAGGCTTTCTTTCCTGCAATGCGTAGGCGGCGTGTCTGCTTATCTGAAATGTGGGGATCCCGGAAAGACCGTAGTCCGTAAGCTGCAGTTCTCCCCGCTCCCGGCAGACCTCTTCTCCCGCCACCCGCAGGATTAAAGACGCATCGCATCGCACTCCCGCCACCTGCTTGAAAAAAGATTCCTGACAGCGAAGAGCCGTAAGCGCCGGCACTACCGGTATAACGGTATGTCCCAACCTCTTTGCCAGCAGCACGCCGTTTCCGTCAGAGCCCGTCCCCGGAGCCGCGCTGCCGCCGCAGGAAAGGATCACAGCGTCATAGGCTTCCCCTGAAGGCTTCAGGAGAAACCGGCCCTTTTCCCGATGGATCTCCTCTATTTTGTTCTCCGTATGTATCGTAATATGCTGCCGTTCCAGCTCGTAGCGGAGCAGATCCAGAACGGTGGATGCCTGTTCGCTGGCAGGGTAAAGATACCCGTCTCTCTCCTTGATCCGCATACCGAGAGAAGTAAAAAAGGCCTTGGTCTGAGCTATGTCAAAGGCCGTATAAACCGCTTTCCAGAGCGCTTTCCCGCTTCCATGATAGTATTCCGGTCCCATTTTTTCATTGGAAAAATTACATTTTCCGTTTCCTGTGGACAGAATCTTTTTTCCCACCCGCTCGCCTCGTTCATAAAGGCTCACCGCCGCGCCGGATGCGGCGGCCTGAATAGCCGCCATCATGCCAGCCGCCCCGCCGCCGACCACCGCGATCTTTCTTCTCATATCTGTCATGCTCCTTTTTCATATTAGAAAAATGCCACAATCTAGCTGGAGTACGATTCTAAAAACTGATAAAGTTCTTCCTCACTCTCCATATGCTTCCCCTTCATGATCTCACGCTGCAGAGAATCTGGAAGCCTCTCTAACAAAATATCCGTGTTCATGTAAAGACTTTGACCATCCTCCTCGTATACCACGATAAAATGGTCCGCCACCATCAGATAAAAGCGCTTCTCTTCTTTCTCTTTATAATATTTGCAAACCACCACCCGATCCTTGGAAAAGGATGTCAGTTCGATGGTCTCAAATCCCTGCTGCAGTTCAGAGAGCGGCGGATTGCTGTCATAGGAGGCAAGCGCCTCCAGAAGTTCCTCCCTGTTCAGACCGATGTACATGACCGGAACAGGCTCCTCCTGCTCCGTGACCGTTCCCTTCAAAAGGTCTACCTGTTCCACCAGATAGAGGGTGTCTGCGTTCACCACAGCGCTTTCCGCCACAGCCGTCTCGATCAC
This sequence comes from uncultured Bacteroides sp., assembly GCA_964625055.1. Lineage (GTDB taxonomy): Bacteria > Bacillota > Clostridia > Lachnospirales > Lachnospiraceae > UBA3282. The sequence goes on from CAZUZZ010000131.1 coordinate 3,561, forward strand.
CTGCTCCTCCTCTGCCGTCTCCTCCAGGGACTGCGATCTGACGCTCTCATAGGCAGAACGTTTCTGCTGCGTCGTCCCATGGGAATATCGATTGGGATAAAAAAAATCCTCCGCCTTTAAGGCGCCCCAGCCGCCCAGACCCAGCATGATCCCGGACAGCATCATAAAAAAACTGATACGTTTTACAAGTTTCATTCCGTGTTAGACCTCTCTTGTCGGATTTCCTGTAATCAGTATCAGCCAATTCCAGATTTTTATGCAGTTATCTCACAAAACGCCTACGCTTCGACCGATCAGAATGAACAGACCGCCGCAGGGAATATCATGCAGTTCCGCTTCTCCTATCACCCGCAGGAGCATGAGAAGCAGGATATGGAAAAATACACCGGCGATCACAGCCACCAAAATGGTGATGCCGTCTCCCGCGATGTCAGAAAGCACCAGCTTTATCAGATACACGATCACGCCGGAAACCGCAGATGCCGCAAAGGGAAATGCGATACCCGAGAGCCAGTCCGGTCTGTATTTTACACGTCTGTTTAGAAAAGCAAAAGAGGCTGCCATATAGATGCCGAAAAACAGGATCAGGGCACAGAGCAGTCCCTCCACTCCCATGTGCGCCCGCTGTACCAGAAAATAAGCGGTAACCAGATGAACCACAAAAGAAGACGTCACGGCAAAAAACAATTCCCGCACCATATGCAGCTTATATAACAGTTTTCCAAAAAGAAAGCTAAAGGTAAACAATACCACAAGGATCGTTCCCTTCTGCAGCCAGCCGGCAAGAACGGACACCTGCGCCGTTGCCTTACCGTAACAGCAGGCAGAGAGCGGTTTCGCCAACACAGCAAGATAAATGGCTGCGGGAAATGACACCATAGCGCCGTTTCGCACTGCCTGACCGATCCGTTCCCGCATACCGCGGTATTCTTCCCGCTCGTAAGCGCTGCTTATCTTTCCGATCAGACCGTGTACAAAAAGACAGGAAAGCCCTGCGCCAAGTCCGATCAGAACCGCAAATTTACCATAATAGCTTCCCCAGAGCGCCGTCCGCATATCGCCCTGTTCCGTCACATTCATACAATAATTCAAAAAACGCTGATCCACAAGCATGAACAGATTGGAAAACAGCACAATGACTGCCAAAGGCACCAGATTGGAAAGCAGCATCCGCTGAATCTCAAATTGGGTTTCCGCCCGTCTGCTGCTGTCCTGTCCCGGCCGCCCTCTCATAGAACCTGCATAGATGATATAAACGAAAAACAGGTATAGCAGCGTTACGATCTGGGAAAACAGGATCCCCAGTATTGCACCGGCCGCACCGTAGGCATAGGCATGAGCCTCCGTCTGCTTGAGTGCTGCCACCTTCAATCCATAGGCATAGCAGGTCCTGCCGCCGAACATAGCCCCGATAAACAGGGCGATCTTTTCGATATACAGGGAATGAGCCACCAAAACGCCCATGCCGTAGCCATTAAAATATCCTCGAAAGGAGCCTGTCAGCGAAGCGAAAAAGACTGCGGGCGCAGCCGCTAAAAGCGCCATGCGGCACAGATGCTCAAGCACCAATACATCCGCGATCCAGGTTGAAAAAACCAACAGCGAAAATGCCATCACAGCGCCCAGAAAAAGATTCATGAAAAAACCGGTCCGAAAAACCTTACGCGCATTTCGATGCCGCTCTCTCTTGACACGGTACCGTATGATCCCCGCCAGAGCACGGGACATACCATAAGAAGTGACCAAAGCAGTCAATAAAAACAGTTCCAACGCCG
>CAZUZZ010000132.1:0-5279 GCA_964625055.1 uncultured Bacteroides sp.
GATGAGGATACAAGAATCCGTACTTATCATAAAAAAAACGGAGGCGCGTCCTCGGCCCGAAACATGGGGATCAAACTGGCCGAAGGTGTGTATCTGGGTTTTGTGGACAGCGACGATTACATAGAGCCCTATGCCTATGAAAAGATGGTTCATGCGTTGGAGAGGGGCGGTTATCCTGCGGTACAGATTTCCCGTGACGAAGTGGATGAGAAAGGGAAGTGTCTTCCCGATATTTGTGTTCCGCCGGAAAAAGAATGGTTTTGCGATTCGGAGACCTTTATAAAGGAACTTCTTTTGCATCAGGGTGACTGCTCTTTTTGCACAAAGCTGTTTCCGAGGGAAATCTTTGCAAAGCACCGTTTTCCCGAAGGGGAGCTAAACGAGGATTTTCGTCTGCTTCTGGAGATTTTGCAGGAGATTTCGGGTGTTTTTATTTTGCCGGATCAGGGTTATCATGTGGTGTGCAGAAGAGAGAGTACTACCAGAAAAAAGACAAAGGACAGTTTTTCCAGAGTGTTTATGGATATCGTGGACAATGCGGACAGGATACAGGAACTTGTGGACAGAAAATACCCCTCTCTGCATCTGTATGCGCTCCGCTTTAATCTCTATCAGAGACTGGACTATATGCTGCATGTACCGATTTCTCATATGAAGGCTGACAATGTGTTCTATCAAAAGGTGAAATATTATCTGCGAAGGCATGCGGCGGATACTGTGAAGAATCCGTACCTGACAAAAAAGAATAAGATAAATCTGCTGCTGCTTGCCGCAGCACCGCGGACAGTCAGAAGGGTACACGCGGGGAAGATGAAGATAGCGGGACAGACGGTTGATGAATAAAAAGATGGACAAAAAGTATTTGATCGGTTTTGGAGTGATCTGGGTCGTGCTGATGGCGGCGGCCTTCTATTTTTGTACATTGAAACAGGGATTCCACGAGGATGAATTCTATACTTACTATTCTACGGCCCGCACGAACGGTTTCTATGTGGAAGACGGAAAATGGATGGAGCGGGAGACTTATCGCAATGAGTTTGTGGTACTGCCCGGGGAACGGTTTCAGTACGGATTGGTAAAACAGGTGCAGTCCTGGGACGTACATCCGCCCATGTATTACTGGGTGTTTCACACGGTGGCATCTCTGGTGCCGGGCGTATTTTCCAAGTGGATCGGTCTTTCAGTCAATCTTTTTTTCCACGGGATCAATCTTATATTGCTGACATATTTGTCATATTTGGCGAGCGGACGGGATGTCAAGATGGCGTATCTTGTGACGCTGGTTTTTGGTCTCAGCCCTGCCTCCATGAGTGGTGTGGTATTTATCAGAATGTATGAGATGCTCACAACCTTTGTGCTGCTCTGCGCCGTTTTACACGTGCGGGCCGTGCAGAGGCCTCGGGGCGAAACAGAATGGGAGGAAGACCTGTCCTTCGTTAAACTTCTGTTGGTTATGGCGGTTGTCACTTATGTGGGGTTTTTGACACAGTATTATTATTTTATCTTTTTGTTTTATATGGCGTTGGCTTTCTGCGTTTATCTGCTATGGCGGGAACGAAGCCTGCGGAAGTGTTTGTGGTACGGGATCAGTCAGGCGGCGGCGTTTGTTCTGGCCTATTTGACCTATCCATCCTGCCTTGGACAGATGTTTCGAGGTCAGAGGGGCGCACAGGCCACGGAAAATTTTTTCAATATGTCCAATACCCTTGAGCGGGTCTGGTTTTTCCTGGAGCTGATGAATGGTTATGTATTCGGTTATCTGTTTTTTATCATCCTGATCGTGGTGATCTCTCTGGCAGTGAGAGTGCACCGAAGGGGCGGGGTGAACGCAAAAGCGGGAGTGAAGCAGGACGGACTTCGGTTTGGAATACCGTTTGGAATGCTGCTTTTTGCGGCAGTGGGATATTTCCTGACGGTTTCTAAGACGGCGCTTCTGCTGGGAGAGACCTCTAACCGTTATCAGCTTCCGGTCTACGGAATCGTGGTGTTTTTGCTGCTTTTTACCTGCAGGACATTGTGGAGACAGGCGGTTGCCCTGATCAATGTGAGGCCCGTCATAAAAGCGGACAAGAAGCCGGGGATTCTGTATCGGCTGTGTCCGTCGGCTGTGAAGGTTGTGCTGTTTATTTTTGAACTGCTCGGCGATCTGTGGGGAGCGTTCCTTACCTTTTTGATCAGGCACAGGAAATATACGGAGAAGCTGGCGCTGTTGTTTTGCGCTGTGGTGATCGTGATGGCATACCTGCGGGTGGACGTGGTGTTCCTATACCCGAGAGCCCGGGAAGAAGCGACGCTTGCCAGAGAGCAGGCGGGAAAAAACATCCCTGTGGTCTATGTGTACAAGCCGGGGGAAGAATGGTGTGTCTGGGCGGTGGCCGATGTGCTTATGGAATACGACAGAGTGTATTTTGTCTCCGCAGAGAGCGAGGATGTGATCACAGAGCCGACTATTGCGAACGCGGATGCGCTGGTGGCTTATCTTCCTTTATACGATGATGTAAAGGATGAGGCTGCGCAGAATATGCGGATCGCCGCAAGCTGTAAGGTGTCGAAAGCGCATCAGCAATATCTGTATAAATATTGCGAGTCGTGGTATTACGACGATGATGAGACGACGGCGGACAATGGCGTGCAGCCGTGAGAGGAGCATTTGACAGGCCCAGAAAAACTGCCTATAATGAGTTTATCGTGGGTCTTATTACTGGGAAAGGAAACCAAAGCGTATGAACGCATTGGAGTTAGATACCGTTCGTCTGTCCAAGGACAGGAGCTGTCTGGAGATATTGGATCAGACGCTGCTGCCGGGTACGGTCAAGGTGCTGCGGCTGGAAAAAATAGAAGATATCTTTGAGGCGATCAAATATCTGCGGGTGCGGGGGGCCCCGGCGATCGGTGTGTGTGCCGGCTACGCTATGGCGCTTGCGGCATCCCGGATCGACACGCAGGATCAGGAGGCGTTTCTTGCGGAATTTATGAGGCAGAAAACCTATTTGTCGGAGGCGCGTCCCACGGCGGTCAATCTGTTCTGGGCGTTGGACCGGATGGAGCGTACCCTGCGGGATAATGCGGACAAGCCTGTAGCTGAGATCAAGGAAATCTTATTTGCAGAGGCACAAGTCATTCGAGATGAGGATGTGGCGATCAGCCGCAGTATCGGGGAGATCGGATATGGGCTGTTGAAGCCCGGGGACGGTATTCTTACACATTGCAATGCGGGGACCCTTGCTACCGCAAAATACGGAACGGCCACGGCGCCCATGTATGTGGCGCTGGAGCATGGGATGAAGGACTTTCGGGTATATTGTGATGAGACCAGACCGCTGCTGCAGGGGGCAAGGCTCACGGCTTTTGAGCTGCACGGCGCAGGGATAGATACCACGCTGATCTGTGATAATATGGCTTCTGCAGTGATGAAAAGCGGGAAGGTGAATATCGTCTTTGTGGGATGTGACCGGGTGGCGCGAAACGGAGACACCGCCAATAAGATAGGCACTTCCGGCGTGGCGGTTCTGGCGAAGCATTACGGGATTCCCTTTTATGTCTGCGCCCCCAGTTCTACCATAGATATGTCCATAGAGATGGGAGAGCAGATTCCCATCGAGGAGCGCGCGCCGGAGGAGGTCACGCAGATGTGGTACAAGGAGCCTATGGCGCCGGAGGGCGTAAAGGTGTTTAACCCGGCTTTTGATGTGACGGATCATTCCCTGATCACGGGGATCATTACGGAGAAAGGATTGTGCAGGGCGCCTTACGATAAGGCATTTCGTGAGCTTGGCATCTGTTAATAGTTTGTTTGGAGGAAACCTATGTTGAATTTAAAAGATAAAACCATACTGATCACCGGCGGGACAGGTTCCTTTGGGAAATGCTTTACGCGATATGTGTTGACCCATTACGAACCGAAAAAGATCATCATCTATTCCCGGGATGAATTTAAGCAGTGGATGATGGCCAATGAATTTAAAGAGTATGAAGAAAAGCTTCGTTTTTTTATCGGCGATGTGCGGGATGTGGAGCGTCTTCGTCGTGCCTGTGAGGGAGTCGATTATATCATTCATGCGGCGGCATTAAAGCAGGTGCCCGCCTGCGAGTACAATCCAAACGAGGCGATCAAGACCAATATCCACGGGGCGATGAACGTGATCGATGCGGCGTTGGATACGGGTGTGCGCAAGGTGGTGGCGCTGTCCACGGACAAGGCGGTCAATCCGGTGAATCTCTACGGCGGAACAAAGCTTGTCTCGGACAAACTGTTTGTGGCGGCCAATGCCTATGTGGGGACGAAGGATATCAATTTCTCCATTGTCAGATACGGTAATGTGGCGGGAAGCCGCGGGTCTGTCATTCCCTTCTTCCACAAGCTGATCAAAGAAGGAGTAGAGGAATTGCCTATTACAGATCTTCGTATGACCAGATTCTGGATCAGTCTGACGCAGGGTGTGGAGCTGGTGCTCAAGGCATTGGAGGAGGCGAACGGCGGAGAGACCTTCATCAGTAAGATTCCCTCCTTTAAGATCACGGATCTGGCGGAGGCTATGCTGCCGGGATGTAAGATCAAGGAGACCGGTATCCGGCCGGGAGAAAAGCTGCATGAGATCATGGTGACCACAGAGGATTCTGCGACCACCTATGAGTATGACAAGCATTTTATCGTCTACCCTCAGATGACCTGGAATAACAGGCAGCAGCCGGATCTTTCCGGTGTTAAAGTGGCGGAAGGCTTTTCTTACAGCTCTGATAATAATACGGAATGGCTCAGTGTGGAGGATATCAGAGCGCTTTTAAAAGAAGTAGAACTGGAAAAATAGAGGAATACAAATCAAGGAGGACATGTGTGGAAATGCGTGTCCTCTCTCAACGTGTGAAGCGTGCGAAAGGAAAAAGAAAATGGAAAAACCTGCAATAGAAGGTGGGAAGCCGGTTAGGGAGACGCCCATATTTTACGGGCATCAATATATAGACGAGGCGGACATCCGGGCGGTGACGGAGGTGCTGCGAAGCGACTATCTGACTTGCGGCCCGAAGATCGAAGAACTGGAGCGGAAGCTGTGTGCGCTGACGGGTGCAAAATACGCTGTGGTCTGCGCAAACGGCACGGCGGCTCTGCACATGGCGGCGCTTGCTGCAGGTGTGGGTGAGGGAGATGAGGTCATCACGACTCCTATCACCTTTGCGGCCTCCGCAAACTGCGCGCTTTACTGTGGGGCAAGGCCTGTTTTTGCGGACATTGATCCGGAGACCTACAATATCGATCCTAAGAAGGTGGAGGAGGCGGTCAC
>CAZUZZ010000133.1:0-5261 GCA_964625055.1 uncultured Bacteroides sp.
CAAAATTCCCGTATCCTGATTGCGTATTTTTCCCAGCCTACGGATGTGGATACTTCCGATCTGGATGCTGTTTCAAGTGCAAGCGTGGTAGTGCGGGATAATGAGATGGAGGGCAGTACGACGGAATATGTGGCAGGAATCATTCGGGATACTGTGGGAGGCGATCTGTTCCGCATTGAGACGACAGAAGAATATCCTTCTGATTATGATGAACTGGTTGCCCAGGCAAGAGCGGAAAAGGAAGAGAATGTCCGTCCGGAACTTATAGGGCATATCGAAAATCTGGAACAGTATGATACGATTATTCTGGGCTATCCCAGCTGGATCATGGATATGCCTATGCCCGTTTATTCTTTTCTGGAGGAGTATGATTTTGGCGCAAAAACCATTATTCCCTTTGTGACCCACGGCGGCAGTGGATTTGGCGGTACGAGGAAAGCTATTTCCCAACTGCAGCCGGGCGCGTTCGTCAGTGACAAGGGACTCTCTGTTGCAAGAGATGACCTAGCAGACAGCGAGGAAGAAATCAGGCAGTGGGCGGAAAGCCTTCGCCTCAATGGGGAGAACCGGACACTGGAAAGCAGCGGCGACACCGTGACGGGCGCCCAGGCAGATGCGCAGAATCAGCAGACGCTGTATCTGTGGGAAGAAAACAATATGCCGGCCATAACGGAGTATACGGAAAACAATGGATATTATGCGGATGATCCGGACTTTCGACCATACATTGTGACCTTTCCCGTACCGGAGGGAACGGAAGTGAAGGGCGCTGTCCTGATCTGTGCCGGGGGAGCGTTCCAGTTCCGCTCGGATCAGAATGAGGGAACTCCGGTTGCAGAGGCACTGAGTGAATTGGGCTATCAGAGTTTTGTAGTCAATTACCGTCTGCGGCCTTACACACAGGAAGAGGGGGCACTGGATCTGGCCCGCGCAGTGCGCTTTGTACGGCAGAATGCGGATGTATATGGCATAGATGACAAAGACATTGCCGTGATGGGATTTTCTGCGGGAGGCATCCTTGCGGGGGAAATGCTTTTAAATTTTGACGGAACAGTCAATGGGACGGCTCTTGACGGGGACTATATTCCTGATGTGCTGGATAGTGTTTCGGCGAATGCGGCAGCGGACGGAATGATTTATTCCTTCTACGGCAGATTGAGTGTTGCATCCAAAGATGTGGAGAAGTTTGCAGCCTCCGATCTGCCGCCAACCTATTTCTGCTATGGGACAAGGGATCCTTTTGTGAGAGAATTTGAGGCATGTATAGAAGCCCTGCAGGAAGCAGGGGTTCCGGTGGAGGTTGATGTACTGGAAGGAAGGCCTCACGGTTACGGCTATACGGAAGGCTGGATTCCGGCATATGCAGAGTGGCTGGAAAATGTGTTTGCAAATAATTAAGATTAAGAGCGGAAAGAACTGATAGACCAAGCCGAAGAAACAGGAGGAAGATATATCATTGTGATCCAGTCGGTTGTATGCTATAATTTCAGTGTTGTAGACAGTGATAAATCGGAAATTTATGGAGAACAATTATCATGGAGTTGATAAAATTCGAAGAAAAATACAGGCAGGCATTTATAGATTTTAACACAGACTGGATAGTTTCTAATTTTGGGTTTCTTGAAGAACACGATAAGGAAACATTTGAAAAGATCGATGAGGAACTGAATAAAGGAGCAATGATTTTCTTTGCGGTTGAAAATGAAATTCCATTAGCCTGTTGTATGTCTATGCCATTGGAAGGTGCTACATGGGAGATCTGCAAATTAGGCTCAAATAAAAATGTGTCACATAAAGGTGCAGGCAATTTGGTTTTTAAGGCATCAATGGAATGGGCATTGGGGCATGGTGCAAAGCGTTTATTTATAATTTCAAACAGTAAATTGAAGCCGGCATTGCATATTTATGAGAAAAATGGGTTTAAGGAAATAAAACTTGATGATTATGAGTATGTACGGGGCGATATAGCTTTTGAGTATATCCCATAAAAATGACAGATTCCAGCTTCTCTATTTCAAATTAAAATTGTTATGAACCAGACGGCGGTAAATCTATCACAGATTTACCGCTGTTTTCTTATTAAAAAGCAGATAGATAAGCCTTGAATGAAATTCCGGGAGGCGTCTCAAGCTTATACCTTTGGGTATAAACTCGTGAACGAAACGAGACTTCTGAAATCAAACGGTTCTTGTTACAATACAATCATCAAAACAAAATCAAAAAAAGTAAACGGTGGAGGTAAACATGATGAAAAGAAAAATGATTGCGATATTGCTAATATGCGGATTATTGACAGGATGCGGAAGGGAGAAAACGGCTCCCGCTGAACCACCCAGAGAGGTGATTGAGGGGGATGACGCTTCGGAATCATCTGCGCAGACAGAGGAAGAAGAGAATACCGATGCAGCAGATACAGATTCTGCGCCCGCAGAATCTGCAGAAAGCTCCGGGAACGGTATGCCGGGCATGACGATGCAGTTTGGGTATGACGGCCCGATCTACACGGTGGAGTTGGAGGACAATGACACAGCGGCGACACTGGCAGATTTTGCGGCCCGCGGAGAGTATAATCTGCCGATCTATACCTATAAAGATTATGAGAATGAAGACGTCCTGCAGTTTTATGATATTCCCAGCAGATATGAGATCCCGGATGATGCGCAGCACTACACGGAGGAGAAAGCAGGGGAACTGTATTACTCTTATCCGAACCGGGTGATTTTATTCTATCAGGATGCACAGATCGAAGGGGATTATACCAAGGTCGGTACACTCACAACCACAGAGGGGCTTGTGGATGCGGTGAGGAACAATGAGCCTTTGAAAGACTGGGACTGTCTTGTAATCCCGGTTCGTGTGACAGAGTAAGAGAGAGCCTGTGAGACGGATGAGGAAAATCGTGAAAAGAGTGAGGAAACGGTATGGTTAAGACAAGGCTGTGGATTGGTGTTTTTGTATCTGTCCTGTGTCTGTCCGGATGCGGGGATCATTCTGCATTCGGGGACGGGCAGAGTGAAATGGCAAAGGGCGGTCAAACGGCCAGCGCAGGCGAAACACAGGAAACACAGGAAAACCAGAAAGCACAGGGCGGGACACAGAATCCGGCGGCGTATGTCAGGATAGGTGCCACGGTGGAGGAGTTGGAATCCGGTTTTTCCGCAGTCCGCTTTGAGGGCGAAGATGGATTGGATGCTTTTTTTGAGCCGGGGTGGCGCGGAGTCAGACCGGGAAGTACTGCAGTTTTTGACAGAAACCATAGTGGGCAGTGCGGGAGGGCTTTCCTTTGAAGGGGGTGCCTTCGGCTGCAGCACGATTTCGGTAGAGAATACCGAGGGCGGTTATTATTTCGGACGTAACTTTGACTGGAACAAGTGTGATGCCATGATGGTGGCTTCTTATCCGTCAGACGGGTACGCTTCTTTTTCCACCGTGAACGTGGATTTTGTACGTCAGGGCACCGGATTTGCTTCCCGCTTCTTAAGCGATGAAGTTCTGACGGCTGCCGCGCTTTACGCACCTTTAGATGGAATGAATGAAAAAGGGCTTTGTGTATCAGTGAACATGATTCAGGATAACGATACCATTTCCCAGAATACGGAAAAGCCGGATATCACTACCACGACGGCGATCCGGCTGCTGCTGAACCGGGCGGCTTGCGTGGATGAGGCGGTGGAACTGCTGGAGCAGTATGATTTTCACGCATCCATGGGTTATATGGTGCATCTTGCCATTGCAGACAGCACGGGGAGAAGCGTAGCCGTCGAATACATCAATAACGAGATGAACGTGATTGAGACGCCGATTCTTACAAATTTCTATTTGTCAGAGGGCGAGAAAAACGGAATCGGAACCAGTCAGTCCCATACAAGGTTTGAAATACTGGAACAGACACTGGAGGAAAACCCGGTTATGGACAGCGGGCAGGTGCGGGATGCGTTATCCAGCGTCAGCAAAGGAAATTTCGGAGAATTTGAATCGACAGAGTGGAGTGTGGTATTTGACCAGTCCGCGCTGACCGCAGAGTATTATCACAGGGAAGATTACGGCAGCAGCTATGCCTTTACACTCTTTGATAATTGAACTTATGGGAGATGACGGAATGCAGTTTATGGATAAAGCGGCAGTAAAAAGTAATGTGAGGTGAATGATGGGATATATACGCCTGTTATGGGATTTGTACCAGCTTAAGGGAAATACCGCAAAAAGCCAGGAACAGATTAAAAAAACGCAGGATAAGAAACTGAGGAAAGTGCTGCGTTACGCTTATCAGCATTCCGCATACTACCGCGGAACGTTTACACAGGCGGGCATTACGGAAGGCAATATTGACAGCACACCATTAAAACAGTTTCCGGTGATCGACAAGGAAATACTGATGCAAAATTATGATGAGCTGGTGACAGATCCTGAGGTAAAACAGGAGAAACTGCGGGCGTTTGATGAGGGCTCTGCCTCAAAATCTGAAAACTATCTCGGCAGGTATCATATCATTCACTCGTCGGGAAGCACAGGCATTCCCAGATACTTTGTCTACGATAATAAAGCGTGGGGGCAGATGCTTCTCGGTATTATCAGAGGGGCTTTGTGGGGAATGAGCATGACAGACATTTTAAAGCTCCTTGCCGGAAAGCCGAGAATCTTATACATTGCTGCCACAGACGGACGCTATGCGGGTGCCATGGCGGTGGGAGACGGCATCACAGGGCTTCATGCCAGACAGGAATATCTGGATATCAATGAGCCCATTGAAAAGGGAAACCGGAAGGTGACAAAGCTTGATCCCAATATTGTAATCGGATATCCCTCCGCCATTAAACTGATGGCAGAGCAGGTGCGGTTAGGAAACGTTCCGAATCATGTTAAGAGGGTTATTTCCTGCGGGGAACCGCTTTCGGCGGGACTGCGGCGTTTTCTGGAAGATACTTTCAAGTGTCCGGTGATCAATTTTTACGGTTCCAGTGAATCCCTTGCGCTGGGGCTCGAGGAGAAGGCCGGGGAGGGCATGATCCTGTTTGATGACATGAATGTCATAGAGATTGAGGACGGAGAAATGTACCTCACCTGCCTGTACAATTTCACACAGCCTCTGATCCGGTATCACCTGACGGATACCCTGAAACCCAAAAAGAGACTGGCAAATGATCCTTATGGATTTTCAAGGGCGGAGGTTCTTCTGTGCAGAAATGAGGATGAAATGTGGTTTCGGAAGGCGGACGGCCGGGAGGAATTCATTCATCCGTTGTCGGTGGAGGGAATCTGTG
>CAZUZZ010000134.1:0-5247 GCA_964625055.1 uncultured Bacteroides sp.
ACTTCTGCAGGAAGCAATATACAATAATAACCGGAACAATGATCAATGCCACCACGGCCGCCATCATACCATAGTCTGTTCCTTCCTTGGCGCTGATATTGTTTAACATCATGGTGATGCTGTACATATCAGGCGTTCTTAAGAAGAAGGACTGTGTGAACAGATCGTTGTAACTCCACAGGAAGGAAAAGATCGCCACCGTCGCAAAGGAAGGCTTCGTCAGAGGCATGATCACCTTAAAATAAATTTGAAACGCATTACACCCTTCCATATAAGCCGCCTCCTCCAGCTCTATGGGCAGTCCCTTGATATAGCCAAGCAAAACCACCATGGCGAAGGCAAGGTTGCCTGCCGTCTGCGGCAGAATAACGGACAGCATATTCAAAAACCAGGTGCGCGTATTGGCGATTCCCCAGCCAACCTCCATCTGGTATACGGAGATCACTGTGGCAAACGCCGGGAACATCATGGCACCCACAACCAATGAGTTGATCAGGCCGGATCCGCGGAACTTGTATCTGGCAAGGGCGTAGGCCCCCATGCCCGCCAGCAGGATTACAAGGACCGCCACCAGGGCTGAGATAAACAGGCTGTTCTTGTAGGATCCCAGAATATTCGCTGTCTTGAATGCTTTTCTGTAATTTGCTACTGTAAACAATTCTCCAAACGGCATTGCAAAGGAGTTAGCCAAAATCTTGTCTTTTGCCTTAAAGGAGTTCTGTATCACCCAGATAATCGGATAGACTGTGGTCAAAGCCCAGAAAATCAACAGCAGGTACACCACGATCATTCCGACCGGATTCTTCTTTGTCTTTGTCATAGCTTCTCCCTCCTCCTAATAATCTTTCTCTTTGAAAATCCAGTTGACTACCTTGGACAATACAACGCCCAGTACCACGATCAGCACCGCCAGCGCAGCGCCGTAGTCCACATTTTTTGCCTCCATAGTCTCATAGTACATATAAGTACCGGTCAAAAACGTGGTCTTAAGCGGCATACCCTTCGGGAACATCACCCAGGGAAGGTCAAATACCTTGAGCGCACCGGTAACTGCCAGAACGCTGCAGGTACAGATCACATTGTGAAGGAGCGGAATAGATATGTAGCGCACACTCTGCAGTCTGGTCGCGCCGTCGATTCTCGCCGCCTCATAGAGCTCGTCGGATATATTATTAAGCCCGGTGACCAGAATGACAAAGTAGAATCCCACATACTGCCACATAACCGGCAGCATCATGGTGAAAAGTGCGATTCCCTCCGCTTTCCAGTCCGTCAGGTTCTGCTTTCCTAAAGTTTCAAGGAGCTGGTTGATCATACCCTTGTCGTACAGGAATACCAAGTTGAACATCAAACCTAATGCCGTTGCGGAGATAACGATCGGGAAGAAGAATACGGTTCGGAAGAACTGCTTGCCTCTGCCGATATTGTCTACCATCAATGCCAGCACGATCGCGATTCCCACCTGACCGATCAGCGTTACGATCATCATAATGATCGTATTCTTGACAGAAGTCCACACGTTCGGATCCTGAAACATCTCCACATAGTTGCTGTACCACGGTGTGTTGAAACTCGTTCCGGCCACACCAAGCTTCTTGATCTTCATGAAGCTATTGACGATGTTCTTTAAAAAAGGATAGTAGAGAAACACGATCATGAACAGAAATGCCGGAAACAGGAACACAAACGCCGGCTTCTTATTTCGATAAATATTTGCCCCCATGAGCCACCTCCATATTTTGTATAGAAATTCTTTCTCTTTTTTAAAAGAGGCAGGGATAACCCCCTGCCCCTCCTCATTTTAATTGTCACCTGCCACTCTTACTGATCCGCGTAAGCGTCAAGTCCTTCCTGTACCGCATCTTCTGCCGACACTTTGCCGGTTACGATCTCAGGCATACCGTCGAAAGTGGATACACGGCAGTCGCCCATGAACAGATCCTGTACTGCTCCCGTCAGAGATGTAACCCCGGACATCATATCCATTGCCTTAACCTGCAGCGCGTTGAACTGTGTGGTGTCAACTTCCGGCGCATTCTTCAGTGCGGACGCTGTGTGCTGTGCGAAGACAGGAACAACACTGTCAGAAGTCATATACTCTACAAAGCTTACTGCTGCCGCCTGCTTCTCGGGATCTTCCCAAGCCTGTCTGGTGATAAAGTAACCGGAGGAAAGGCCGCCGATCAGATCGGTTGCTTTTCTGTCACCCTTGCCGGGTACATAAGTCACATCAAAGTGAGCGAGTTTGTCTGCGTCAAGAGTAGAAGGATCTTCCGGATCGGACTGGCAAGCGCCTACGATACCGCCTACCTTCCAGGAACCGTCGATCAGAAACGCTGCCTTGCCATCTGTGAACATCGCGAAGGTCTCATCGTCTGTTGCGGAGAGTGTGTTCTCCGGGAAGCAGCCCAGCTCATACAGCTCTTTGATATCGTTCATACCTGCAACCCAGGCCTGACCGTTTGCATCGCTGACATCTGCCGGAACCTCAAGGTGTGTTGCCGGAGACTGGTTGTTAAAGATCGCGAACTCCCACCAGTAGTGAGGGATGTTGCCGAGCGCTGCCGCGATGGGTGTGTAACCTGCATCCTTGATCTTCGCACAGTCCTCTTTAAACTGATCCATCGTATAACCTGCGCCCGGTACGGATACGCCTGCCGCGTCAAGCACTTCTGTGTTGACAAACATTGCCTCCCAGTAACCGTTTACAGGTACTGCATACTTCTTATTGTCTACCAGGGATGCCGTGATCAGGTCATCGTTCATATTGGATGCATAATCCGGATACACCGAACGAATCTCATCGATGGAAACCACCTTGTCAGCCTCAATGAAGCTGTTGGAGTCTGCTCCGTTAAAGAAGAACAGAACGTCAGGCTCGGAACCTGTCTCAAAATCTGTGACCACTCTGGTCTTAAAGGTTTCGTCTGAGGTTGCGGAAGTGTCCACTACGGTGTTGCCGGTCTCCGCCTCCCATGCTGCCACTGCATCTTTGTAATTCTGTGCATTGGTATCCTCACCTGCGAATGTGGTTGTCACTACCAGCTCTACCGGGCCTGTGGGTTCTGCCGGTGCAGGCGCTTCCGCGTCATCGCTTCCCGCATCACTTGCTGTGCTTTCCCCCGCATCCGCAGACGGCTGCGTATCTGCTGCACTGCCGCCACCGTTGTCACTGCCGCCGCAGGCTGTCATGGATAATACCATTGCGCCCGTAAGCATTGCTGCTATCAATCTTTTTTTCATTTCTTTCTTCCTCCCTTTCTTTTGCTGATAACTGCTGTTTCGTGTTTCAACTTATGTACTTATCATACGCCGCAAAAGAGTTTCGGAAAATTGTTGGTATTGTTCTTTTTTGCCTTTTATTGTTCGGTTGGTACAATTGTTTTGAGCAAAATTGTACTAACTGTATGTTCCTTACTGCTGCCGGTTATAAACAACCCACAATCCGCCCCGTATATCATCTTAAGTCTCTGGTCAACATTACGAATCCCCAGACTGACCCGCTTCTCCCGAGACGGCTCAATGCTCTGTGACAGGAGCCCTTCAATCTTGTCCTTGTCTTCTTTTGTCAAATGGCCATTATCCTCCACCTCGATGCACAGATAACCGTCCTCCCGGGCAAACAGCCTGATCTCCACCTGCCCCTGTCTGGTTATGTCCATGCCGTGCTCCACCGCATTTTCCACAATGGGCTGAATAATAAGCCGCGGCACCTGTACTTCCATAAGCCGCTCATCAATCTGCTTCGTACACTGGAACTTCGCCCCGAAGCGCTGGGAAATAATGTACAGATAAGCGTCCGCGTAGGCCATTTCCTCCGCCACCGTGTGGAATTGCTGCTGCTTCCGGTTCATGGTTTCCCCCAGCATGGTTGAGAGCGCCTCAATCATACCGCTCACCTTGTAATTTTCGTTAAGCCGTGCCTCCCAGTTGATGATCTCCAGGGTATTATTCAGAAAATGCGGGTTGATCTGGGACTGCATTGCCATGATCTTTGCATCCCGAAGCGCAATTTCCTCCAGATAGATCTTGTCAAACTGATTTTTAAGCTGCAAAGACATATGATTGAAGGAATCCTTCATCTGATAAAATTCCTCATTGTCCTCCGTATTTTCAATCTGAATTCCCAGATTTCCCTCTCTGACCGCATTGGACACCGTGACAAGTTCCCTCAACGGGCGGGTTACTTTCTTATGGAAAAACCATATCATCTGGATCAACAGCGGAATCATGAACAGCAGAAGAATAAGAAAAAGTGACTCCAGACTGTTTATCCCGGCATGGGTAATCCCTTTGTCCACACTGACCGCTATTACCATTATTCCGCCGTATAGATTCAACCTTCGATAGGCATGAATGGATTCTCTCCTGCCGCCTCTGACATACAGTTCCTCCTCTTTTTCAAGCTGTTCTCTCAACTCCTCCGACAGGTACCGTTCCTCCTGCCGCCCCGCCATCATCAATTCGCCGTTCCAATAGAAGGCCGCGCTCTCATAACCCCAAATCCCCGCATAGCTCTCCATCAGGGAGGACGGGTTCAATTCCAAAACCAGTACGGCGTAAGGTTGAAACTTGGAATTCACCAGATTCCGTACCATATACACTCTGCCCTCCAGTCCCACTAATGTGGTGCGGGTGTCAAGATCCTGTGCCGCCTCCAGGATCCTGTCCTGCGCCGTCCCGTAGAAAAATTCAATATCCCGGTAGGTTCCCTTGTTTCCGGTGACATTCATCACATAGTATTTCTCCGCCGGGTCTTCCAGCATGATCAACTCCGCAGTCCGGCAGTTATCATTAAATTGATACTGCTGTTCCAAAAACAGGATCACCTTTCTGTGGAATTCCTCCTTCTCCCCCTGTATATAGTATGTCTGATAGTTTTCGGCGATCACCTGCATATACGAAGCGTTCTTGGAGGCTGTTTCACAATCCTTGATCTGCATACTCACGATCTGCGTTGACTTCTCCAACGACGTCATGATCGTCTGTTCCACCTGCTTATGACTGTTTGCCGACACAAAAAAGATAATAATAAAAGTCAGCATCAAAAGCGGAAAAAGCCAGCCGAAGAGAAGGGTTCTCACCATGCTCCATCGAAGCGATCTCCGTCTCATAATTTTTTCCCTGATCCGATCAATGAATCTGTTCATCTCCATCACACTTACCTTTTCTATATATAGCGATAAACTCCGCCGAAATTCTCCCGGCGGAGTTTTCTCTGTGTGAAGCTTGAAATCACTTAATGAG
>CAZUZZ010000135.1:0-5222 GCA_964625055.1 uncultured Bacteroides sp.
CGGCAATGCGAATATTCACATCCGTAACCTCTAAGCCTGTCATATTCTCTATCGCGCTCTTCACCTTGGCCTGTACCCGCTGACAGGTAGTCGGAATGTTATACCCATACTCCATGGCGATCGCCAGCTCTGTCTTGACCTTCTTCCCTGACACCTCTACTCTGGCGCCTCTGGACAAACCCTTAACGCCCACTCTGCTGAGAAACTCATTGGTCAGATTCCCCGCCATGGCGGCAACCCCCTCCACTTCCGTAGCTGCAAGCGCCGCGATCATTGCCACCACATCATCTGCGATCTTTACTGTGCCCGCTTTCTCTTCTTCCTGCGGTCCGTATCCGTTCTTTGCTGCTTCCTGTTCCATGCTCATGTTTCCACCTTTCCTCTATCTCGGTTTCGTATATCATATATATCATATAAACTCGCAAGCTCGCGTTTTCAACGCTCTATCGTCTGCTACGCAGACTGCTTGTTTTTTCTTTGCGGCTATTATACCAAATCTCAGAAGCTGTAATCCTTGGCAACGCCAACAAGAATTACGCAGTAATTCTTGCGACGCAAGCTGCTGAGCTTGCGTCTATTATATCAAAATTTCTTATTCTTGGCTAGAGCCAGAAGCTCAAACTGTACTGCTTCTCATTTTCCGCGTAGGACACCGCGCCGCCGGGGCAATCCAGATAACGGAATATCCCCTGCTGCCCGATCAGCATTTCCTGCATTTTCTGGTAGATATCCGGTCCTGCGCATTTAAGCGTCACATAGGTATCCCCTCTCTCGTAGCTGTCCTGAAATACCTTTTGAATCTTCTCTTCATCCCATGCGGTAAAGTAAACGCCCTCCCGCACATAAAAATTCGCGTCCATGGAATTACAAAACGGCATATCCACCACATTGTCCAACGTATGTGTGGATTCCATCTGTTCCGTCGTCACACACAGATAATCGTAGTTGATGGTAGGAATCTTCTCCATGGGATAATTGCCGCCACCCACTGCCTGATAGGAGGCGTCGCCCCAGGTGGTATCCACATAGTAATATGCCCCGTCGATCCGCACAAGATTCCATGCGTGTCCCTCTCCGCCGATCACACGGCCCAAAACCAGCGTGGAAAAAACACCGGCCCGGTTTAGCAGATACTGAGTCGCCTTCGCGTAGCCCTGACAGACCGATCTCTGCTCCAGAAACACAGAGCAGATATTCTGGCTGTCCTTTGACAAAGCATCATAATCTGTATGCAGGATCAGATATTCGTAGATATACTTTACCTTTTCGTACTCGTCCGCATTTTCCGGCATTCCTGCAAGGCATTGGTTTACATAACTATCAATCTGTTCCTGTTTTTTCTCCACTTCATCCGGACTGCACGAATAACTTCCGGTAAAGGTGATCTTTTTTAAGAGGGTGCCCAGCGTATACTCTGTGTAAGTATAGCCCTCCACATAGAAGATTTCCGGATGATCATTCAGCACACACTGGAATACATGGGAGATCAGCTCCTTATCACAGCTGGAAAGCCTCACATTTTCCCGAAAATGAATAAGAGCCTCCAGAATTTCCAGATAAACCTTCTGCTCCTCTTCCGAAAGCTGCAAAAAAGCATAGCAATCCTGCTGGGAAGCACGCAGTTCCTCATCCGGCTGCGTGAGGATCTGCTCCGGCAGCTTCTGTATCTTTTGCTCTGCTCCCAGAGCCTCCTGCCTCTGCAGACCGCTCTCCTGAAGGGGCAGTCTATGTGCCGCATAAAAAAGGGTGCCGGTCAGGGCCAACGTACTGATACCAAACAGCAATATACCTGTCTTCTTCATAAGCAGTCACCCTCCTTACCGCATTTTCATGCTTTATGCTCTGCCAAACTCCGACAGGATCAATCCCTCATTTCTCTCAACCGTCATACCGATACTCCACTGATTGACAAAGAGCAGCAGAGGGTTGTCCTTCAGATCCTTGATCTTTTTCATATCTGAGGTGCCGGTCAGCCTGTCCAGATCGATATCCTTGTTCTCAATCCATCGAATATGCTCATAGGGCAGATTCTCCAGCTTGATTTCCACATTATATTCGTTTTGCAGACGATATTTCAGCACATCAAACTGCAAAACGCCAACCACGCCGACAATGATCTCCTCCATGCCGGTATTAAATTCCTGAAAGATCTGGATCGCACCCTCCTGCGCGATCTGCATGATCCCCTTGACAAACTGTTTCCGCTTCATGGTATCCATCTGCCGGACTCTGGCAAAATGCTCCGGTGCAAAGGTCGGTATTCCCTCATAGGCAAATTGTTCCCCCGGCATACAAATGGTATCCCCTATGGAAAAAATTCCCGGGTCAAATACACCGATAATATCTCCCGCATAAGCCTCGCTCAAAATTTTGCGCTCGTCCGCCATGATCTGCTGAGGCTGAGAAAGCCGCATTACCCTGCCGCCCTGCACGTGCTTTACCTCCGCGTTCACGTCAAACCTTCCCGAGCAGATCCGCATAAAAGCAATCCTGTCACGATGCGCCTTATTCATGTTCGCCTGTATCTTAAAGACAAAGGCGGAAAATTCGTGCTCCACCGGATCGATCAGACCGATATCCGCCTGTCTGGGCAGCGGTGTCGTCGTCATCTTCAAAAAGTGCTGCAAAAAGATCTCCACACCAAAATTCGTGAGAGCCGATCCAAAAAACACCGGGGTCAGATCCCCTGCCTGTATCTCATCCAGATCGTAGGCCGCACTGGCACCGTCCAAAAGTTCTATCTCATCGATAAGCTGAGTCATAAACTCCTCACCGATCTGTGCTTTCAAGGCTTCCGTATCCTCCACGGGAATCCGGGTGGCGTGTCCCTCCTTCGTTCCCTTTTCCGTGTCTGCGTAGGTGATCACACACCTGCTCTCCCGCTCGTAGACCCCTTTAAAATTTTTACCTGAACCGATAGGCCAGTTAATGGGGCAGGTGGCGATCCCCAGCTCCTTCTCGATATCATCCAGGAGTTCAAAGGTATCGTTGGCGTCCCGATCCATCTTATTGATGAATGTGAAGATCGGAATATGCCGCATCACGCACACCTTAAACAGCTTTCTGGTCTGCGCCTCCACGCCCTTGGACGCATCGATGACCATCACCGCCGAGTCCGCCGCCATCAGCGTCCTGTAAGTGTCCTCCGAGAAATCCTGATGCCCCGGCGTGTCCAGAATATTGATGCAAAAACCGTCATATGAAAACTGCAGCACAGAGGAAGTGACGGAAATACCTCTCTCCTTCTCTATCTCCATCCAGTCAGAGACCGCGTGTCTGGCAGTGGCCTTTCCCTTAACGCTTCCCGCCAGATTGATCGCGCCGCCGTACAACAGAAATTTCTCTGTCAGGGTCGTTTTTCCCGCATCCGGGTGTGAAATGATTGCAAATGTTCTTCTCTTATTTATCTCGTCCGCATACTTTCCCACGTCTTTATCCTCCACAAACTCTCTTACAGCATCGATGTCCCGCGAAACGCCGGCTTTATCCCGAAATAAGACAGCACCGTCGCGCCGATATCCGCAAAAGTCTCCCGGGTGCCCAGATTCCCCGGCGTCACCGGCTTCCCATACATCAGAAACGGCGTGTGCTCTCTGGAATGATCGGTAGATACCGTATATCCGGGATCACAGCCATGATCCGCCGTGATCATCAGAATATCCTCTTCTCCCAGCTTGTCCAGGATCTGCGGCAGTCTGCCGTCAAAATAGGTGAGTGCCCTGGCATATCCGTCCACATCATTGCGGTGTCCGTAGAGCATATCGTAATCCACCAGATTGACAAAGCAGAGTCCCTCAAACTCCTGATCCAGATAAGCGAGCGTTCTCTCGATTCCCTCCTCATTCCCTTTCGTGTATACCGCTTCCGTGATCCCTTTACCGGCAAAGATATCCTTGATCTTCCCCACGGAAATGACTGATTTCCCTGCCTCCTGCAGCTGATCCAGCATGGTCACGCCGGGCGGAAGCAGTGAAAAATCATGCCTGCCGGCGGTTCTCGTATAATTCCCGTCAGCGCCCGTAAAAGGTCTGGCTATCACCCTTCCCACACCATGTTCTCCCTGCAGGATCTCTCTGGCCTGCTTACAGTATTCATACAGTGTCTCCACAGGCACCACATCCTCATGGGCGGCAATCTGGAATACGCTGTCCGCCGAGGTATAGACGATCAGGTCTCCCGTTCGCACGTGTTCCTCCCCGTATACTTTGATCACTTCGGTTCCGGAGTATGGCATATTACACAGTACCCCTCTGCCGGTCGCTCTCCGAAAAGGAGCAAGCACCTCCTCGGGAAATCCCTGCGGGTATGTGGGCAGCGGTTTCTCGGAACAGATTCCCGCGATCTCCCAGTGTCCTATGGTAGTATCTTTCCCTCTGGAGGCCTCCTTCATCCGGGCGATCCTGGCAACGGGCGCCGCAGTCTTTTCTCCGCAGGTGACACCGTCCAGATTAAAAAGTCCCAGCTCCCTCATATTGGGCATCGCAAACTCAGGGCTTGCGGATACGGAACGCAGAGTATTCGTTCCCTTGTCTCCGTACGCTTCCGCATCCTCCATCTCCCCGATTCCAAAGCTGTCTAATACGATCAGAAAAACTCTCTTCATCTTTTGCCTCCCTATATCATATCTATTGTTCCCATTGTCCGGGCAGTCTGCAAAATCTCATACTTAACTATAGTATCATAAAACTGCCTGCAATGCACTGGTGAATTATTTCTCGTCGGCGTTCACGGTACTGATCACAACGGCATCCGCACTCACCCCCGTCTTGCGGATCACAATATCCTCGATCTGGGCCCGCTGTGCCTCCGACAATTCCGGAGTATTGACCACCACATCCACGCTGTCCCCGTCTATACTGACAATGGCGTCGTCGAACCCCTTCGCCTCCAGCAGGATCTCCGCCGCTGTCTCCTTCTCCGCAATGTCCGTCATGGTGATCATACTGCTCACAGCCTCCTGCTTCTGGGTCTCGCTGACATTGGCGTTATTGATGATCTCCAGAAGCGTCTCCTTGTTCTGAACTCTTGTCTGCTCCTTCTCCAGCTTCGCACCGGAGAGAACGGTGGCCGTCTCCGCCGAAGTAAACACCGCTTCACCCGGCACCTCATCCATCTGTTCCTCAGCCAGTGCCTGTGCCAGTTCCTCGTCCACGCTGCCGTCCGCCAGTGTCACATCGCTGTCCAGGCTCTCGATATCACCGGAGGCGCTCTCCATATCCTCG
>CAZUZZ010000136.1:0-5215 GCA_964625055.1 uncultured Bacteroides sp.
GGCAATGTGGTAAAATGGGATCTCATCGACCATAAGGGAGCGGCGGCTGTGGTGGCAGTGCAGAACGATGGACGGCTTCTGATGGTCAGACAGTACCGTAATGCGCTGGACCGGGAGACATTGGAAATCCCAGCGGGCGGCTTAAACAGCGTAGATGAGCCGACTGATGTGGCGGCAGCCAGAGAACTGGAGGAAGAGACCGGCTATGTAGCAGGGAAACTGGAACTTTTATTGACCCTGCGCACTACCGTTGCCTTTTGTAATGAGAAGATAGACGTATATCTGGCGACGGATTTAAAGCCCGGCAAACAGCATCTTGACGAAGACGAGTTTCTGAATGCGGAGAGCCATGACCTGGAGGAATTGGTACAGATGATCTATGACTGTAAGATTCAGGATGGAAAGACGGTATCCGCGATTCTGGCTTACAAGGAGAAGTACAGGCGATAATATTATGTAAACTAAAAAGGCGTTCTGATGTGGTCATGCCTTGTCTCTTTCGGACATATACTGTCTTATAGGAAACTTGAGAGCGATGGTGAGCGAGTGGGCAGGCAGACTTTTTTAAAAAACGGTTATCATATGGTGTATCTTTTCCTGATCGGACTCTTTATCGGGATACTGATCGTCAATCTGGGGCATGAGACGTGGATCGGGAACGGCAGTCTATTGGGAATGGACATGATAAATCGTTTGAAAAACAGCAGACCGGTGGGAGAGGGATTGATCGGATATATTGTCAGACACCGGCTTTTGGCAGTCTGTCTGCTGAGTCTTTCTGCCACCACCCTGATCGGGATGCCGGTTCTGTGCCTTTATATTTGTTATACTGGTCTGGCGGCAGGATGCCTTCTGTCTGTGGCGGTCATCCGCTATGGGATCAGAGGGCTTTTGTTTATGGCGGCGGTTCTGTTTCCGCAGGCATTGCTGCTTGTGCCGGCCTATATCGTTTTCTTTTCCTGGGCGGTCGATTTGAACAGTACTCTCTATGCGCCGCGAACACAGTTGGAAGGATATGAGCGTTACAGCAGACAGTTTTATGCGAAAAAAAGTGCTCAGATCATTGCCATTGTGATAGTTGTCATAATGGGAAGCCTGTTGGAGAGTTATGTCAATCCTGGGATTCTGCATTTCATTCTAAAAATTTTTTGAAAAATTTTTTTAAACTCTTTTTCCAACATATAGTAGACATAAAATTATTTGCGAACGATATGTTGTGTCTTGCTTCAAAAATGCCTGAAATGCCCGTAAATTCGGGGAAATTTCCATTTGCTTTTCTGAAAAAATCTGATTATAATGTAACACAGACGATAATTTGATTTACATAAAGAGAACGCACAGGGAAGGATTTCCGGGTAGATGGAAAAAGAAATCGGCGCATTTATCACCTATTTACATAATGTAAAGAATACCTCCAGCAATACAGAGATGTCTTACAAGAGGGATCTGGAGAAAGTGCAGCATTTTATGGATGCACGCGGCATTCACGAGCTGAAGGCTGTGACGGCGCAGGACCTGACAGACTATGTGAAGTATCTGGAGGATAATAAATTTGCGGCGGCCACGGTATCCAGAAACATCGCATCCCTGAAGGCGTTTTATCACTATATGGTGCAGGAGGGATTGGTGGAGGAGGATATCTCCGATAAGCTCAAGGCACCTAAGATCGAGAAGAAGGCCCCGGAGATCATGTCCCCCGACGAGGTGGTGCGGCTTTTGGAGCAGCCATCGGGAGACAGTCCGAAGGAGATACGGGACAAGGCGATGCTGGAGCTGCTCTACGCTACGGGAATCCGCGTGACAGAGCTGATCACGCTGACTCTGTCTGACGTCAATATGCAGATGAATTTCATTCTTTGCAGGGATCGCACGAAGGAGAGGATCATTCCTTTTGGTGCGGCTGCGAAAAATGCGATGACAAGATATCTGGACGGCACGAGAGAAGAGATGCTGGAGAATAAATCGTCGGAAGTCCTTTTTGCAAACTGTTCCGGACAGCCTATGAGCAGACAGGGTTTTTGGAAGCTCATCAAGCACTATGCGAAAAAGGCGGATATCAAGGCTGACATCACGCCTCATACGCTGCGGCATTCCTTTGCGGCGCATCTGGTGGAGAACGGTGCGGATTTAAGGAGTGTGCAGGAGATGTTAGGTCATTCTGATATTTCCACCACGCAGATTTATGCGAACCTGAACCATAATCACATCAGAGAGGTGTATGCGAAGGCGCATCCGCGCGGATAACCGAGGAAAATTACTTCGTGGGCTCGACATATCATGGTAAATATGTTATAAAGGCATGGGACTGTTTCTATGGAAACACCCCGTGCTTTTTTTTCGCGCATAAGCAGAGACGGAAGGCTGACGAAGCATCTCGAATCTGCTTATGTATGGAAGATAAGAACATAGAAGATACAAATAGGAGCGGGAATTGTGTACAGAATTTTGATTGTAGAGGATGATAAGACGATCGCAAAGCAGTTGGAAGAGCATCTGAAAAAATGGGGATATGAGGCAGTATGTGCGGAGAATTTTGAAAATATCCTGTCACAGTTTGTGTCTTTTTCCCCACAGCTTGTCTTATTGGATATCGGTCTGCCTTTTTATAACGGATATTACTGGTGCAGTGAGATTCGCAAGGTCTCGCAGGTACCGGTGGTATTTCTCTCGTCAGCTTCCGACAATATGAACATTATTATGGCGATGAATATGGGTGGTGACGACTTTATCGGAAAACCCTTTGATTTTGAGGTGCTGCTTGCCAAAGTGCAGGCGATTCTCAGAAGAACTTACGCTTTTGGGGCGCAGTCGTCTGTCATGGAGCATAGAAACGTCATTTTAAGTCTGACGGATATGAGTCTGCATTATCAGGGGAACAAGCAGGAGCTTTCTAAAAATGAATTTCGGATCCTGGAGCTTCTCTACGAGCAGGCGGGCAATATGGTGAGCCGGGAACGTATTATGAAAAGACTGTGGGACAACGAGTGTTTTGTGGATGAAAACACGTTGAACGTGAACATAAACCGTCTCAGGAAGAAGCTGGAAGAGATGGGGGTTCATGATTTTATTCTGACAAGAAAGGGTGTGGGCTACCAGTTGGCGGCGAAAGAGAGTCAGGGTTGATATGGAGAAACGGGAGAGAAACAAGCCGATCTGGCGGGCTTATCTGTATGACAGGAAAAGGGTGATAGCGGCTTATCTGTTTATTGTGGCTGTGTTCTTTGTGGTGGCGGCGCTTTACGATTATCAGCAGGTCATGAGTAATATGGTCTATGCGGTAGAGCTTACGCTCTTTTTCGGTGTCATAGCAGCATTGATAGACTACCGGAATTACAGGGCAAAATGTGAGACACTTCTCCTGGCATTGGAGAAGGATGGGGAGTGGACAAGGGATCTGCCGGAGACGGCAGACTTTCCGGAAAAGCTGCTTGGGCAGCTTCTCATGAAGGTTGAGGAGCAGGTGCAGGAGAGCCTTATCGAATACAGTGAGAAACAGAAGGATATGGCGGACTACTACACCATGTGGACACATCAGATCAAGACGCCTATAGCGGCCCTGCGTTTGCTTTTGGAGGGTCAGCAGGAAGCGGAGGAACTGTTTAAAATCGAGCAGTATGCTGAGATGGCGCTCTGTTTTGCAAGGCTCGACAGTCCTTCCTCGGATTTCCTTTTCGGGGAAAGAGAGGTATATGAAATTGTGAAAGGAGCAGTGCGTAAATATTCTGTGTTGTTTTTGCGAAGCGGCTTAAGCTTTCGTATGGAGGAGTTTGCAATCCGGGCGGTGACGGATGAAAAGTGGCTTGGCTTTGTGGTGGGGCAGATATTTTCCAATGCGCTTAAGTATACCCGTGAGGGCGGGATTGCAATCTACGGGGCGGATGCAGCGGGAAATCCCTGTCCGGGGCAGGCGCAGTATCTGGTGATAGAGGATACGGGAATCGGTATCAGAGAGAGTGATCTTCCGCGAATTTTTGAGAGAGGATTCACCGGTTATAACGGGCGGCTGGATCAGAGAGCGACAGGGCTTGGCTTGTATATGTGCGATCGGATCATGCGCCGGATGGGGCATACCATACGGGTCGAGTCCAGACAGGGAGAGGGAACAAAGGTGATTCTGGGATTTGTGCTGAGAAAATGACCGTACAAATCTTTATGTGACAAAAATGTAAGATTAGCGTGAAGAAATGTAAGCTGGATGTATGGCAGCGCATTTCTTCTTTTTATATACTTTTCCTGTAGATGCGAAAAAGGAAGATGGAGGTTTACATAATATGTCGTTGCTGGAAGTGAATAATCTAAAAAAAGTATATACATCGAGATTCGGAGCGGTCAAGGTGCAGGCGCTTTCTGATGTGAATTTCTCCGTGGAGAAGGGGGAATATGTAGCGGTCATGGGAGAGTCGGGTTCCGGCAAGACGACGCTTTTAAATATTCTGGCGTCCCTGGATAAGGCGACCGGCGGGCAGGTGTTGCTAAACGGTAAGAACATGGCACAGATCAAGCACAGAGAGATCTGCGCTTTTCGCAGAGAGCATCTGGGGTTCGTGTTTCAGGATTTTAATTTGTTAGATACGCTGTCTGTCAGAGATAATATTTATCTGCCCCTTGTACTTACGGGAACGGATTATCAGCGGATGGAGGAGAAGCTTTATCCGCTTGCAGAGAAGCTGGAAATCACTGATATTCTTGAAAAATTTCCATATGAGGTGTCGGGAGGACAAAAACAGCGTGCGGCGACTTGTCGTGCCCTGATCACGGAACCTGATATCGTTTTGGCGGATGAGCCCACGGGAGCGCTTGATTCCCGGGCGGCAGGCAGGCTTCTTAAGCTATTTGAAGAAGTGAACAGGGAGGGGCAGACGATTCTGATGGTGACCCACAGCATTCAGGCGGCGAGCCATGCGGGAAGAGTACTCTTTATCAAGGACGGTTGTGTATTTCATCAGGTTTATAGAGGCAGTCAGAGTAAAGAGGAGATGTATAAGGTCATATCAGATACCCTGATGGTATTGCAGACGCGGTCACAGCGTGATGAGAAAGAGTTTGGAAAGGAGGAGACCGGCATATGAGCAGAGAGAGAAAGACCATGGACGGGCTGCGGCTTAAGCTGTTGCCGAGGCTTGCCTGGAGAGGCATTGTGACGAACAAAAACGTTTCTTATCCTTATCTGGCGGCAGGTATCTTCTCAGTGTTTGTCTATTTTGTATTTTCTTCG
>CAZUZZ010000137.1:0-2049 GCA_964625055.1 uncultured Bacteroides sp.
TCCTCCGCCACCGAAAAACAACTCTGTATCTGCCTCAGGATCCCGCCGATCCGCTCCGCCGGAAGAAGGCTTGGCGTACCGCCGCCAAAGAAGACAGACATAACCCTGTGTTCTCTATAAAATATCGATTGTTTTTGTATTTCCCGGCATAGCAAGTTTACATAACTATCCATCTCCCTGTCCGACGCGGGCGCCGACAGGAAGTCGCAGTATAGACACTTTTGACGACAGAAAGGGATATGAATGTACAGGCTTAAGTCTCTCACGCCTGTACCCCGCTCAGTTCTCATCCAGCTTCAGCACGCTCATGAAAGCGCTCTGGGGGATCTCCACATTTCCCACCTGCCGCATACGCTTCTTGCCTTCCTTCTGCTTCTCAAGCAGCTTCTTTTTTCGGGTGATATCGCCGCCATAGCACTTGGCAAGAACGTCCTTGCGCATGGCCTTGACCGTCTCTCTGGCGATGATCTTGCCGCCCACGGCCGCCTGGATCGGAATCTCAAAGAGATGCCTGGGAATTTCCTCCTTCAGCTTTTCACACATCCTGCGTCCTCTCTCGTAGGCGCTGTCCGCATGGACGATGAAGGAGAGGGCGTCCACCTCCTCATGGTTGATCAGAATATCCAGCTTGACCAGCTTGGACTGCTCATAGCCTTTCAGCTCATAATCAAAAGACGCATACCCTCTGGATCGGGATTTCAGAGCATCAAAAAAGTCATAAATGATCTCATTCAAGGGCAGTTCATATTTCAAGAGCGCCCGGGACGCTTCTATATACTCCGTGCTGATATAGCGGCCTCTCCGCTCCTGGCACAGCTGCATGATGGGGCCGATGAACTCGGAGGTCACCATGATCTCCGCGCTGACCACGGGCTCCTCCATGTATTCGATCTCGGAAGGGTCCGGCAGATTGGAGGGATTGGTCAGCTCGATCATCTCCCCGTTGGTTCTGTGCACTCTATAAATAACACCTGGTGCGGTTGTCACCAGATCCAGATTATACTCTCTCTCCAGCCGCTCCTGAATGATCTCCAGGTGCAGCAGTCCCAGAAAGCCGCATCGGAACCCGAACCCCAGCGCTATGGAGGTTTCCGGCTCATAATTCAGGGAGGCGTCGTTCAGCTTCAGCTTCTCCAGCGCGTCCCGCAGATCCGGATACTTGGCGCCGTCCGCCGGATACATACCGCAGTAGACCATGGAGTTGACCTTTTTATAACCGGGAAGGGGCTCTGCGCAGGGATTGTTCATGTCAGTGACCGTGTCTCCCACTGCGGTGTCCTTCACATTCTTGATGGAGGCAGTCAGATATCCCACCATGCCCGCCGTCAGCTCCTCGCAGGGGATAAACTGACCCGCGCCGAAATACCCAACCTCCACCACCTCCGCAGTGGCGCCGGTTGCCATCATCCTGATCTTCGTCCCCTTTTTGACCCTGCCCT
The DNA here is from genome assembly GCA_964625055.1 of uncultured Bacteroides sp. Classification (GTDB taxonomy): domain Bacteria; phylum Bacillota; class Clostridia; order Lachnospirales; family Lachnospiraceae; genus UBA3282. The sequence continues at coordinate 1,440 of CAZUZZ010000137.1, forward strand.
CCTTGATGCGGCAGAACACGATCACGCCCTTGTAGGAGTCGTAGACCGAATCAAAAATAAGCGCCTGCAGCGGATTGTCCGGGCTGCCGCCGGGAGCAGGTATCTTCTCCACGATGGCCTCTAAGACCTCCTCGATACCGATGCCGTTCTTGGCGGAGATCAGGGGTGCATCCTGAGCTTCTATGCCGATCACATCCTCAATCTCATTCTTGACCCGCTCCGGCTCGGCGCTGGGCAGATCGATCTTATTGATCACAGGAAACACGTCCAGATCGTGATCCAGAGCCAGGTAGACGTTAGCCAGAGTCTGCGCCTCAATTCCCTGCGCCGCATCCACCACCAGAATCGCGCCGTCACAGGCTGCCAGCGAACGGCTCACTTCATAATTAAAGTCCACATGACCAGGGGTGTCGATGAGATTGAAGATATACTCTTCGCCGTCCTTCGCCTGATAGATGATCCGCACAGTCTGTGCCTTGATGGTGATGCCCCGCTCCCGCTCCAGCTCCATATTGTCCAGTATCTGCGCCTGCATCTCACGGCTCGTCAAAAGGCCTGTCTTCTCTATGATCCTGTCCGCCAGGGTGGACTTGCCGTGGTCGATGTGGGC
>CAZUZZ010000137.1:2149-5215 GCA_964625055.1 uncultured Bacteroides sp.
CTGTCTTCTCTATGATCCTGTCCGCCAGGGTGGACTTGCCGTGGTCGATGTGGGCAACAATACAAAAATTTCTGATCCTGCTCTGCTCTATCTCCGCCATGGTTTTCGCTCTCCATTTCTCAATTTCCATATGGAGAAAGTATAGCAGAAGTCTGGATGGATGTCCACTCTAATCGCCCACCTGCGTCCCGCTCTCAGGCTCCTGTCCGCGAAAGACCAGATCCAACACATGAGCAAGCGGTTCACAGGCATTATGTATCTCTTCCTCTGTATTATTCTGGGCTCCCAGCTCGATCAAAAGCGTTTTGGGACAAAGGTGCATATTATAGCGGTAAGCCTTTAAATAAATCCTGCGGGCGATCCCGGGGTAGTATTCGTTGCAGGCCGCCTGCATCTGGAAAGAAAGCGCCAGATTATCCATGAGATAGGGATTCTCCATCTGGTCGATCTCCCCCTTCTTTGTGCGGCATAATCCGTTAAAGAACATGAACTGTGCCGTGGGGCGCCCCTGCAGATCCATGACCAGACGCCTGTCCGCCGGCATTTCGTCCCGGTGCAGATCGATCACCACCTCGATGGACGGATATTCCCCCAACAGAGCCTCGAGAGCAGGCAGCGCATTGCTGTAGGCATAGTCCCTCACTTCATCATAACACCCCTTATGATGTATCACATTGTAACCGTAACGCTCCCGCAGTAAGTCAGCCAGATAATCACCGGCTCCCAAAATCCCACTGTTATCATCTCCCGCAACAGAATCCGCAAAAGCCTCCTTAGAATGGGTGTGATAGATCAGGATCTGAGGTTCTTCCGCACTTCCCTGAATCCGCATATCCCGCTCTAACAGAGTCTCGGCCTGCAAAAGCTGCTCCCCCGCCACGGTGGTGCTGTCCACCGCATAGAAAGCCTTGATGAGATCCTCATAGTCAGACAGCTCCTCCCATCGGTAGTGGTAGGTTTTCTCCGCCACCGGAACAAAACTTCGCTCCTCCTGCGCCTCGCTCTCCGCCGTTTCCTCCTGCCTGCCGGACAGATATCCCTCGTTCTCCTTTAAAAAAGCGGACTGCATACTTTCCGAAAGGTGCATGGCGTCCTCCCCGTACTCCAGAGCCTCCTCCGATACGCCCTTGCGGTCTTCATCGCTCCCCTCGTGAAAAAGCAGTCTTGCATAATCGCTCTCCGTCACACGCTCCTCCCCGTTCTCCCAGAAATAGAGCAGCGCCGGATACTGCATGAACAGCCCCTTCACCCAAAGATCCTCCCCCGTCACTCGGCGGCTTCCCTCATACATCCGGCAGATTCCCGGCATATAAGGTTCCATCAAAAGACCCTCCGCAATCCGCAGAAAGGAAGAAGAAAACTCCATACACCCAAATACGATAAATATGATAACAACTGCTATTAATATAATTTTAAGTCCCTTTTGATTCCTGCGCATACTAAGATATATGCAGGGCGGACAGGACTTCATTCCTCACGCTGTCTCAGAAGTTCAGTGCGCTGTTGATCCCGTCACAGATAATGTGGCTGATCTGGCGGATCTGCTGATCCACATCCTTAGTGGTGACATACATATTGTTCAGCTCCTTTAAAGTGGCGGGCCGCTCTCCCATGGCGTCCCCCACGATCGTAGCGGCGTCCACCACCGTGGGCACGCCCAGCGCCAGCACGGGAATATGCAGTGTCTCTTTGGTGATGGCATTCCGGTGATTGCCCACCCCGGAGCCCGGATGAATTCCCGTGTTCGTGATCTGGATGGTGCGGTTGAGACGTTTGGTCGATCTGGCCGCCAGCGCGTCTATGGCGATCACCAGATCCGGCTTCGTCTCCCCGATCACGCCCTTGATGATCTCTGCAGATTCCATACCTGTCTTTGCCATAACACCCGGTATTAAACTACTTACCAGGTGCATCTTGGTACGATTGTATGCCACCTTGCCATACTCCATCACGATATGCCTGTTAATAAAAAGGTTATCCACCACATTGGGGCCCAGAGAATCCGCCGTCACCTCCCGGTTGCCAAGCCCCACCACCAGGATCGACTGCTCTTTCTCCGGGTTCGGCAAGAGCTCTCTAAGCTGCTCGGCCAGTATCTGTGAGATCTCCTGATGATAATCCTCCTCCGGCTCCGTCATGGCGGGAGCCTCCAGCGTAACATAGGTGCCCATGGGTTTCCCCAGCGCCTTGGCCCCGTTTTTTGTCTCTATGACCACTCGCGTGATATGGACATCGCTTTTCTCGTCATAACGTTCCTCTACCACGACTCCGTGAATTCCGGACTCCTTTTCTCCGATTCCCTCTCTGGCTTCCAACGCCAAGTCCGTCCTGACATTTGACCAGCTATCCATAGTGTTATCCATCCCTTCCCGCGTCCAGACCCGACGGTCTGTGCATTTCCTTTTCTATTTTTTGCAAAAATAAACAAAATATGTATTGACATCCCCATTCCCATAATCTAAAATAATATACGTGTGTTTCCACTAAAACGTTCGTGTCCGGGTCTCACGAGGCACGTCCTTATTATAACAAATAACAACAATCAAAATCTTAAAGTTTTAAAATGGAGGAAGTTATGGCTAATATCAAATCCGCAAAAAAGAGAATCTTAGTAAACAAGACGAAGGCTGACAGAAACAAGTCCATCAAATCCGGCGTTAAGACCGCAATCAAGAAGGTGTACGCCGCTATTGAGGCAAAGGATAAGGAGGCTGCACAGAGCGCATTGCTCGCTGCTACTTCCGCGATTGACAAGGCAACCAAGAAAGGGGTATATCATAAGAATACGTCTGCCAGAAAGGTTTCCCGTATGACTCTTGCCGTAAACAAGATGGCATAAAGAAACCATATATATTAAGTATGATATGATATAGGGCGGGTGCGCGTGCATCCGCCCTTTTATGCGCAGACCCGTGCAGAGGAAGTATGAAAAGAAAACCTACGCAACAGCTCTGCGCACTAGCTGCGCTGAGCGTGCCGCGCCATGCCGCTTGCGGCATGTGTGCATCTGATACTTGTGCCCATTTTCATGCAGCATTTGTGTCGAGGCAGACATGGGGCACAAGT
>CAZUZZ010000138.1:0-5185 GCA_964625055.1 uncultured Bacteroides sp.
CATGAGCAGTGTGCAGTTATTAGATAAGACCAGAAAGATCGGTAAACTTTTACACAACAATAATTCGGGCAAGGTGGTATTCAATGACATTTGTGATGTTTTAAAGGAGATCCTTGCCTCCAACGTTCTGGTGGTGAGCAGGAAGGGCAAGGTGCTCGGGATCGGCGATCTGGCTACGGTGGAGTCCATCACGGAGCTGATCGTGGATCATGTGGGCGGCTTTATAGATCCTATGCTCAATGAGCGGCTTTTGGCGGTGCTCTCCACGAAGGAGAACGTAAACCTGGAGACGCTGGGCTTTGAGAGCTCCGGTATCAGACGGTTTCAGGCGGTGATCACACCCATAGAGATCTCCGGCGAGCGGCTGGGGACCCTGTTCCTCTATAAGAGCGATGACCAGTACGACATTGACGATATCATCCTGTGTGAGTATGGCACCACGGTGGTAGGGCTGGAGATGCTGCGGGCTGTCAGTGAGGAGAATGCGGAGGAAAACCGCAAGGTGGCGGTGGTGAAATCGGCGATCTCCACGCTTTCCTTCTCCGAGATGGAGGCCATCACCCATATATTTGACGAGCTGGGCGGCATGGAGGGCATCCTGGTCGCCAGTAAGATAGCAGATAAAGTGGGGATCACACGCTCGGTCATTGTCAATGCCCTCAGAAAGTTCGAGAGCGCGGGCGTCATCGAATCCCGATCCTCCGGTATGAAGGGAACCTATATCAAGGTCTTAAACGATGTAGTGTTCGAGGAGGTAGAGAAGCTCAAGAACCAGGGAAGGTTTTAGTAATAATTGTCAGAAGGATCTGCGAAAAGTGCCGATTTTGCGCGATGTAGATCCTTTTTTGATGCTTTTGGATGAGACTAATTTGGGAAAATGTATCGAAAAACCTTGTAATTTTTAATATTTTCTTTATAATGAAATATGGTATGTATTCTATTAAGGTGGAAGGAGTGTGACTATGAGTTCATTGATCGATACGAATGCTTTTGATTATGTGAATGTATTAGATAAGGCGATGGATGCATCCTGGCTTAGAAATGAAGCTATTTCCAACAATCTTGCCAATGCGGACACACCGGGATATAAGAGACAGGATGTGAATTTTGAGACGCAGCTCGCCAAGGCGCTGCGGAGCTCCAGATATAAGACCATGGATGCGAAGGTGGCGGATGTGAAGATGAACCGTCTTAATCCTATCGCTTACACGGATTATGCGGGCTTTTCCTACCGTATAGACGGCAATAACGTGGATCCTGACACTGAGGGTGTATACCTTGCCAAGAACCAGGTGGTCTATCAGGGTCTTTATCAGAGTGTGAACGAGGAATTTAAGAATCTGAAGGCGGTTATGAAATAGTCGTCTTTTTAAGGAGGAATAGAGTATGTCAATGTTTACTGCATTTGATATCAACGCATCAGGTATGACGGCGGAGCGTTTCCGTATGGATACGATCTCCCAGAACGTGGCGAATGCCAATACGACCAGGACGGAGGACGGTACGCCCTACCGCAGAAAGATCGTTGTATTTCAGGAGAAGAACTCTCAGACGCCCTTTCATCAGGTGCTCAGAAAGTACAGTGACTACTACGCGGGAGACCGCTATTCGGGCACCGGCGTGAAGGTGACCGGCGTCTATGAGGATAATGTGACGGAGGGAAATAAGGTCTATGATCCTTCCCATCCGGATGCGGACGAGAACGGCTATGTGATGTATCCGAATGTAAATATCATCACGGAGTTTACAAACCTGATCGATGCGTCCCGCGCATATCAGGCGAACACGACTGCCTTCAGCGCCAGCAAGAATATTGCGACCATGGGACTGACTATGCTGAATGGTTCGTAAATATATAAATAAATGTGTATTGTAAAGGTGTACCGAGTGTAGATAAAGAAATAGGGGAATGTTGGAGGAAGGGAAAATGGCTTTGGATATTACGGAATTATATAACGTATCTTCGGGTGCGATCCGGGAGGCTGCCAAGGCGGCGCCCACGACCCGGATTGAGGATTATAAGGATAACGGCTTTGAGAGCCTGCTACATACTGCAGTTGACAATCTGAATACGACCAACAGCTTTCTGTCGGATGCAGAAGATGAGAAGATCAAGTGGGCGCTTGGTGAGACGGAGAATACGCACGATCTCACGATCGCCCTGCAGAAAGCCTCTACGGCATTACAGTATACGGTAGCGATCAGAGATAAGCTTCTGGAAGCGTACAAAGAACTGATCCAAATGCAGGTCTAGTTCTGGTTTAGAGCGTAGGAGTAAGATGCCGAAGGAGAGCGGGTTCTGTGGAAAAGATAGTAGAGAAACTGAAGGAATTAGCAAATAAAATATTAGAGTGGTGGAATCGGTTTACAGCGAAGCAGAAGACCCTGATCGTCTCTGTGGTGGCGGTGCTCATCATAGCGATCGTGGTCATCGTTTCGATGCTTTTAAAGCCCAAGTACTCCCTGTTGCGGGAGTGTGAGAGCACGAAGGAAGCCTCGGAGGTGATCGACCTTCTGGAAGGGGAAGGCTATACCTATGAGATCACGGATGACGGCCTCAGGATATCGGTTCTGGCTGAGCAGCTCGGGCCGGCAAACCTGCTGCTCGGGGCGAATAACATTCAGCCGGCCGGCTACGGGATCGAGAACGTAACGGATGGAAGCTTCTCCACCACCGAGTCGGATAAGCAGAAAAAATATGTAGTATACCTGCAAAAAGAGTTGGAAGACAACATGGTTTCCATGTTTACGGCGATCAAGCGGGCCAGTGTGATGCTGAATATTCCGGAGAATGACGGCACATTGATCGCACAGGAGCAGGAATCCTATGCAACGGTGGTTCTGGAGTTAAAGGACGAGTTTTCTCAGGAAAGCGCGGCCTATTTGGCGCGCGCTGTGGCGACTTCGCTGGGAAATAACACCACCAACAACATCGTCATCATGGATTCGGACGGCAATATGCTGTTCACGGGGGATGAGGATCTCTCGGCCTCCGGCATGGCGAGTACGCAGCTTACTGTAAAGAGCGAAGCGGAGAAAAATATGATCAACAACGTGCGCCGGGTGATCCTGGGCACGAATGAATTTGATAATGTGGAGGTATCTCCCAATCTGGTGTTGGATTTTTCCAACCAGACAAGTACGGAGCATACCTACACGCCTGCTGACGGACAGACGCAGGGCGTTTTGAGTCATGAGGATGTCTTCAGCGCTGAGAATGTCAGCGGCGGGGGCGGCGTGCCGGGAACAGACAGTAACGACGACGACACCACCTATGTGCTGGAGGATAATGCCAGTTCCACTTCTACGCAGAGCGAGGAGTCCAGGGATTATCTCCCCAATGAGAAAATTACCACCATAGAAACGCCCTCCGGCGTGATCAATTACAGCGCTTCATCTCTGGCGGCTTCTCTGATCAGCTACACTGTGATCCGGGAGGAGGATGTGGATGCCCAGGGCCTTTTGGATGGCGTGAGCTGGGAAGAGTATAAGCTTGCGAACAACGAGCGTACCCGGATCGAGCTGGACGACGCTTTCTATGACGTGGTTTCCAACGCGACGGGTATTTCAACAGATAATATCACACTGGTGGCGTACAACGAGAATCTGTTCTTTGACAAGGAGGGTCCTTCGATCACGGCTACGGATATTTTACAGATCATCCTGATTATCGTGATCCTGGCACTTCTGGCATTCGTGGTGCTTCGGAGTATGCGCGGCGAGAAGCACGAGGAGGAAGAGGAAGAGTTGTCCGTGGAGACTCTGTTACAGTCTAATGTACAGCTTGAGGAAATCTCCTCTGAGAACGAGTCTGATGAGAAAAAGCTTGTCAGCAAATTTGTGGAAGAGAATCCGGAAGCGGCGGCGAATCTGCTGCGTAACTGGTTAAACGAAGACTGGGGGTAAGATAAATGGCAGCTAAGGCTGATGAGAAGATCAACGGCATCCAGAAAGCGGCTATCCTGATGATCGCCTTGGGACCGGAGAAGTCCGCGATGATCTTTAAGCACCTGAAGGAAGACGAGGTGGAGGAACTCACTCTGGAGATCGCAAATACCAGAAGTATCACTCCACAGCTCAAGGAGAGCGTAGTAAACGAATTTTACCAGGTATGTCTGGCACAGCAGTATATCGCCGAGGGCGGTATCAACTACGCGAAGGAGCTTCTGGAGAAGTCCTTCGGCACGGAGAAGGCGATGGACGTGATCGGCAAGCTGACAGCGTCCCTGCAGGTGAAGCCTTTCGAGTTTGTCAGAAAGGCGGATGCGTCACAGCTTTTGAACTTTATTCAGGATGAACACCCGCAGACCATCGCGCTCATCCTGTCCTATTTGGCGCCCGGTCAGGCGGCGCTCATAGTATCGGCGCTCCCGCCCGACAGACAGGCGGACGTGACGAAGCGTATCGCAGTGATGGACCGGACTAGTCCGGATGTGATCAAGGAAGTGGAGAAGGTTTTGGAATCCAAGTTATCATCCCTGGTGAACCAGGATTACACGATTGTCGGCGGCGTGGATGCTGTCGTAGAGATCTTGAATACAGTAGACCGAGGCACAGAGAAACATATCATGGAGACTCTGGAGATCGAAGAGCCGGAACTTGCGGACGAGATCAGAAAGAAAATGTTCGTCTTCGAGGATATCCTGCTTTTGGACGACCGCGCGATCCAGCGTGTGCTGCGTGACGTGGATAATTCCGATCTGGCGATCGCACTGAAGGGTTCTAACGAAGATGTGCAGAATGCGATCTTTAATAACCTGTCCAAGCGTCTGGCGGTTATGATCAAGGAGGATATGGAGTTCATGGGTCCTGTCCGTATGAAGGACGTGGAGGAAGCACAGCAGAAGATCGTAAATATCATCAGAAAACTGGAAGACGCTGCAGAAATTGTTATCTCCAGAGGCGGAGGCGACGAGATCATTGTATAAGTTTAAGAACAGAACTTTATATAAGGCCGGTTGGGTCAAAGTGACTGACGAAGAGAAGTGCGTGATAGACAGTAATGATCTGGTGGCGGATCGCATTGAGGAGTGGGAGAACATCCGCAGGGCGAACGCTGCTGCGGCGCTGGCGGAGTTTGGAGAAGAAGGTGAGGAAGGCGAGCCTGAGTTTGTGAGCGGTATCGAGGGCGAGCAGATTGATGCACTCTTTTCCGACGGAGAGGGCAGCGGCAATGTGATCAAGG
>CAZUZZ010000139.1:0-5185 GCA_964625055.1 uncultured Bacteroides sp.
GACCCTGATCGATCAGCTCTTTTGCAACACAGCCGGAAAGGAATGACTTTCCCGTACCCACTGTACCATAAAAAAAGAGATTGTGGTAGTCGGAATCAAAATTTTTGACAAAATCTTTACAGGTTTCCACTGCTTTTTCAAAATGAGAAAGATCTTCGCCCGCGTAATATTCATAAGAAAGATTGGTAAAGTTATTTTCGGAGAGCATGGTCTGAAGACCGGATTGCTCATAGAGAAGGGTAATTTCCGCCTGTTTGAAACAATGGCACTTTACACCGTCGATATAGCCGGTATCCCGGCAGGCAGGACAGGAAAAGACCGGTTCCAGATAGTCTGTGTCCAGTCCGGCGCCTAAAAGAAGTTGACGCTTTTTTTCTTTCAGCGCAGCGAGTGCGCCTTGCAGTTCGGTGAAGGCGGTGTCGTCTCCGAACAAAAGCTTTTTTCCCTGGGCGACGGACAAAGCGGCAATTTCATCTTCCGTCTCGCGGTATTGCGGAAGGTGCTCGTATACATAAGCGCGTCGGCGCTCCGTTTCACGTCGGCACTGACGCTGCTTTTCTTCGTACTGTCGAATGATATGGTCGTACTGTGCGTTTGTTAAGGGCAAAGTAGCCTCCTTCTGCAATAAGACCAGAAGGTCAGTTGCTTAAAATTTCTTTTTCAAGAGCATCAAAGTCATATTCGTTCTGTTTGAACTGATTGAATTTATTGGTGGTCACAGGGTGGCTGCTTCTGGTACGACGGTAGTTGTCATCCAGAGACTGAATATCATTTTTGTGCCGCACACCGGCTTTATGCCAGCTCCCCAGAATACGGTCGGCATACTCAAAACGATGATTGTCCGTAGCCAGCACGGTACGTTCACAGGCCGTAAAAATGACATCGGCATCAAAACCGTAAAACTTCCGCCAGCGGTCGATATAGGCAACCTCTGTCTCCGTAGGGGTGTTGTTTTTCCCCAGAGCGCGCATGACGTCATAGACTGTCTTATCGTACTTTCCTGCCAGCGCTGCAGCCTGCTTCGGTGTGGTGATACCCTGTTCCGCCCAGCTGATAGCCACTTTTTCTATGTAGCGAAGATCCCGTTTGCCGCGGTCTACACAGTATTGCAGCAGATAATCGGTCAGATCCTCGGAAAAGCCCAGCTTGTCTATGATAAAATAGATCGTGCGCACGTCGTTTGCACTCAACGGTTTTTTCAAATATTGTTCCGCCACAAAGAGAAGTCTGGCAGAGTTTTCGTCCGCCTTGAAGGAGCGGAGCTGATCTGCCGTGTAATGCGGCTTCTCATAAGTAAGCTGTGGAACCATCGCTATCTCTGTCTCCGGAACAGGAGCACGCATGGAAACGGCGGTTTCTACGACCGGAGTGTGTATGGGCACGGGAGGATAGCTGGTCACAGAGTCTAACAGATGGATACCAATAATATTTTTCCGATCATCGTGATCCAGCGTGAGGAGATGGTTTTTCTCCCAATATTTCAGAGCTCGTACCACGTCCTTCTCCGTGTAGTTGAATTTGTCTGCAATATCGCCTATGCTGGTGTCAAGACGCGCGCTCATCATGCGGATCAGGTAGAGATAGATCTTCAGCTGCGCGTCATTTGCCGCCTGCATATATTCATCTATAAAACGGTTTGAGATCACGGTGGAATCTGTATAATTGTCCTGATAAATTGTCAGAAAACCCATTATTTTGCGTCCCTCATTTCAAAATCACTATAGGGAGTATAGCACCTCCCCTGCTAAAATGAAATGGGCAAACTGACACAAACGGATATACGTCTATCCATTCGCGGCGGCGCTCTTTTCTGTGGATATTGTGGATAGCTCCCAAAGACGCAGTGAAATGACAAGGTGCTCTCCACAAAAATATCCACAGAAAAAATGGAATGTCACCAGTTCTTTTCTGTGGATATTGTGAATAATTATTTTTGTAACAGTTTTTCACCGATATTTACAACATCACCCGCGCCCATAGTTATCAACAGGTCATCCTTTGTGCAACTTTTTAAGAGAAAATCTTCAATCTGCTCAAAGGTAGGAAAGTAGTGACAAGGGTGTCCGAGTGCGAGAATTTTTTCCTGCAGGGTCATGGAGCTGATCCCCAGTGTATCCGTCTCTCTGGCGGCGTAGATATCTGCCAGGACGATCTCGTCGGCAAGAGAGAGGGCATCGGCGAATTCGTCTAAAAACGCCTTGGTTCTCGTGTAAGTGTGGGGCTGGAAAACACACCAGATTTTTTGGTGAGGGTACTGAGCGGCGGCGTTTAGGGTGGCACGGATCTCCGTGGGGTGGTGGGCGTAATCATCAATGATGGTGACGCCATTGACCTGCCCCTTATACTCAAAACGCCGGTTAGTGCCGCGAAAAGCAAGGAGCCCTGCGGCGGTTACTTCGTCGGAAATATGGAGCAGATCCGCTAAAGCGATGGCTGCCAGTGCATTCAGGATATTGTGACTTCCATGCACACGCAATGAGAAATCGCCATCCGGGCCGTTTTTCCGCTCCAGATGAAAGGCGGGACAGCCGGAAGCATCGTAGGTGATCTGAGAGGGCCTGTAGTCGAGGCCGGGAGCAGTGCCGTAGGTGATCACACGGCAGGACAGTCCTTCTGTGATTTCTTCATAGCGGTCGATCTCTCCGTTTATGATCAGAACGCCGTCCTCCGGCAAAAGCTGTGCAAAACGCCGGAAGGAGGAGCGGATATCCGCAAGATCCTTAAAAAAGTCCAGATGATCTTCTTCTATATTAAGGATAATGCCGATCTTCGGGAAAAAGCTTAGGAAGCTGTTCGTGTACTCGCAGGCCTCTGTCACAAAAAGTTCCGAGGCTCCCACCCGGATGTTGCCACCGATGGGAGGATAGATGCCGCCGATGGACAAGGTGGGGTCTGTATCCGCTTCCAAAAGAATCTGCGAGATCATGGATGTGGTAGTGGTCTTTCCGTGAGTGCCGCTCACGGCGATAGGTGTCTTGTAATTTTTCATCATCTGGCCCAGGAGCTCTGCTCTGGTCAGGGTAGGTATACCTAATTTTCCGGCGGCAACAAGCTCCGGATTATCTTTCTTTATGGCGGCAGTGTAGACCACCAGGTCGATCTGTGCCGTGATGTTTTCTTCGCGCTGTCCGTAGAAAATTTTTGCGCCGCGCTCTTCCAGAATGTGAGTCAGATCGGAGGGGGCTCGGTCAGAGCCGGACACCGTAAAACCCTCCGTCAGGAGGATCTCGGCGAGACCGCTCATACTGATGCCGCCGATCCCGATGAAGTATATTCGGATCGGATCGTGAAAATTGATCTGGTACATGGGGTATCTCCCTCTTATTACTTTTTTACTAGTATTATACTCATTTCGTCAAAAAAAACCAACCCAAAGTTAAACTCTTGAGAAAATAGTGAGAAGTGTAAAAAATGAACAAAGACATTGAAAAAAGAAAAAAAATATTGTATATTATTTATATATATCTCTATCTAAAAATGGAGACATCATGCAAATCGTATTCAATATTTAACCAGATTGTGGTATACTTGCCCTAATAGTAGGGGTTTCGTTGTAAAATATATAAATTTATATAAAGAAATAAGAGGTGATAAAATGGTAAAAAAAGAGATGATTGCCATGTTGCTGGCAGGCGGTCAGGGAAGCAGATTGGGAGTGCTTACGTCAAAGGTGGCCAAGCCTGCGGTATCCTTCGGCAGTAAGTACAGGATCATTGATTTCCCGCTGAGTAACTGCATTAACTCAGGCGTCGATACGGTGGGGGTGCTCACGCAGTATCAGCCGCTGCGGTTGAATACTCATATCGGAATCGGTATTCCGTGGGATCTGGACAGGAACATAGGAGGCGTTACGGTATTGCCGCCTTATGAGAAGAGTGCGAACAGCGAGTGGTATACCGGTACGGCGAATGCAATCTACCAGAACATAGATTATATGGAAAGCTTTAATCCGGATTATGTGCTGATCCTTTCGGGAGATCATATTTATAAGATGGACTACGAGGTGATGCTCGACTTCCATAAGCAGAACGGGGCAGAGGTGACGATCGCGGTTATGCCGGTTCCTATGGAGGAGGCGAAGCGCTTCGGTATCATGATCACGGATGAGAACCGCAAGATCACGGACTTCGAGGAGAAACCGGAGAATCCCCGCAGTAATCTGGCGTCGATGGGCATTTACATCTTTAACTGGAAGACTCTTAAGGAGGCGCTGCTTGCCAATGCTGACCAGCCGGGACTGGATTTCGGTAAGCATCTGATTCCTTATTGTCACAAAAAGGATGCGCCCCTTTACGCATATGAGTTCAACGGCTACTGGAAGGATGTGGGAACACTCCACTCTTTCTGGGAGGCGAACATGGAATTGATCGACATTGTGCCGGAGTTTAACCTCTACGAAGAGTATTGGAAGATATACACCAAGAGTGAGATCCTGCCGCCTCAGTATCTGTCAGCGGACAGCGTGGTGGAAAAGAGTATCATCGGCGAGGGCAGCGAGATATACGGACAGGTTTATAATTCTGTGATCGGCTGCGGCGTCACCATCGGAGCGGGTACGGTAGTCAGAGATTCTATTATCATGAATCAGACGCAGATCGGTGAGAACTGTGAGATTTATAAAGCGGTTGTGGCAGAGAATGCGGTGATTGAGAGCGATGTGAAGATGGGCATCGGGGAACCGGTTCCCAACGAGACAGATCCGCACATTTACGATCACGATCTGGTGACAGTGGGTGAAAAGAGCGTTATCCCGAAAGGCATAAGCATAGGGAAAAATTCGGTGGTATTCGGTGTGACGACGCAGGATGATTATACAGACGGGTATCTTCCCAGCGGTAAAACTTTGATTAAGGCAGGTGATAAATCGTGAGAGCAATCGGAATTATCTTAGCAGGTGGGAACAATCACAGGATCCGGCAGTTGACCCAGAAGCGTGCGGTCTGTGCGATGCCTATTGCGGGAAGTTACAGAAGTATTGACTTCGCTCTCAGTAATATGTCTAATTCCCACATCAATAAAGTGGCAGTGTTTACACAGTATAATGCGGGCAGCCTGAATGAACATTTGAGCTCTTCGAAATGGTGGGATTTTGGACGGAAGCAGGGAGGTCTGTATGTGGTGACGCCTGCGGTGACAGCGGAGAGCAATGCCTGGTATCGGGGTACGGCGGATGCGATCGCGCAGA
>CAZUZZ010000140.1:0-5170 GCA_964625055.1 uncultured Bacteroides sp.
GAGAAGGTGCAGAGCATAGAGGTGAACCGGGGCGGCGGCGAGCGCAGAAAGCCTGTCAAATACGACGAGGTGGATCTGGAGCAGATTTCCTTGTTTGACACGGTGACGGATGAGGATGTGATCAAAGAACTTACGGAGATCGATGTGAGCAATCTGACACCGGTGGATGCGCTGAATACGCTCTACCGACTGCAGAACCGATTGAAGAATAGATGGAGATAAAATGGCTAAGATTAACGTTTTGGATCATCAGACGATAGATAAGATTGCCGCCGGGGAGGTGGTGGAGCGGCCTGCCAGCGTGGTGAAGGAGCTGGTGGAGAACGCCATCGACGCGGGCGCCGACGCCATTACGGTGGAGGTGAAGGACGGCGGTACGACGCTGATCCGGGTCACCGATAACGGCGGCGGCATCGAGAGAGCGGATGTGGCGAACGCCTTTGTGCGCCATGCTACCAGCAAGATTACTTCTGCGGAAGATTTGACCAGATTGGTCAGCCTTGGATTCCGAGGAGAGGCGCTTGCCAGCATCGCGGCAGTGGCCCAGGTGGAGCTGATCACAAAGACACCGGAGGAGCTGACCGGTATTCGGTATGTGATCGAGGGAGGCGCGGAGAAGGAGCGGGAGGAAGTGGGGGCACCCCAGGGAACCACGATTCTTGTGCGGAACCTGTTTTATAACACGCCGCCCCGGAAAAAATTCTTAAAACAACCTCGGACGGAAGGATCCTATGTGGCGGATCTGATGGAACATCTGGCGATGTCGAATCCCAAGGTCTCCTTTAAGTTTCTTTTGGGCGGGCAGAGCCGGTTTTATACGACGGGCAGCGGCGACCTTCGGGAGATCGTCTATCGTATTTACGGGCGGGACATTGCCGGTGAACTCATGGATTTTCACTGCGAGCTTCCGGGAATGACAGTGACGGGGCTTCTGGGGAAGCCTGTGATCAACCGGGCAAACCGCTCCTATGAGATCTTTTATATCAACGGCAGATACATCCGCAGCGCCCTGATCAGCAAGGCGGTGGAGGAGGGATACCAGGAGTACCTGATGCAGCATAAGTTTCCGTTCTGTATCCTGCACTTTCAGGTGGATACCGAAAAGGTGGACGTGAACGTTCATCCCTCCAAGATGGAGGTACGCATTGCCGACGGCCCCGCTTTCCATGAGGAAGTCAAAAATGCCGTATATCAGGCGCTGCACGCCCGGGAAATGATTCCGGAGGTGTCCTTGGCTACGGAGAAGGAAAGAGCCGAGGAGATCAGGAAAATCGAAAAACAGGAGAAACAAGAAGCGCCGGAGCCTTTTGAACAGAGCCGTATCCGGCAGACGATGGAGAAGGAAAAACAGCAGAAAGCGGCAGAACAGCCCCGACAGCCTTCTGCGATGCAGTCTTTTTTGCAGGAGAGAAGTCAGAGCGGCTACGGGGAAACGCTGCGTGTCCCACGGGCGCAGAGCCTGCGGGAAACCACAGTGGAAGCCTATGGCGGGGCGGATTCCCCCGGAGAGACAGCTGCGGCCCCCAAAGGGGAACAGATGGAACTCTTTGACGACCGGCTTCTGGGCACGGCGGCAAGAGAGCACTATGAGATCATCGGACAGCTCTTTGAGACCTACTGGCTGATCTCCTATCAGGAGAAGCTTTTGATCGTAGACCAGCACGCAGCCCACGAAAAAGTGCGGTATGAGCGGCTGATGCGTCGTTTCCGGGAAAAGGATATTGTTTCCCAGAGCATCAATCCTCCCAGGATCGTGACCTTGAATAATCGGGAGAAGGAGGTATATCTTCTTCATGCGGCGGATTTTGAAGCCCTGGGCTTTGTGGTGGAGGAGTTTGGGGGAAATGACTTCGCGATCCGCGGGGTGCCTATGGATCTCTACGGTTATGCGGAGGGAGACTATTTTTACGAGATACTGGATGAGCTCTCGGAGGAGCCGGCAAAAGGGACGCCGGAGAGCATCCGGGGGCGTATCGCAACTATGGCCTGTAAGGCGGCTGTGAAGGGAAATATGCGGATCAGCAGACCGGAGATGGAAGCGCTGCTTGACGAGCTTCTGACGCTGGAAAACCCTTACAACTGTCCCCACGGCAGACCAACGATCGTCTCCATGAGCAAATATGAGATTGAAAAGAAATTTAAGCGAATCGTCTAAAAGGCGGCATTCTCTGCATAGGGAGGTTGATAAACGGATGGAATTGACAAGCCAAAGACCGCTTGTGATCTTGACAGGCCCGACGGCGGTGGGAAAATCGGCGCTGTCCATTGCCGTGGCAAAGGCCATAGGCGGGGAGATCATCTCCGCCGATTCCATGCAGGTGTACCGGCATATGGACATAGGTTCCGCGAAGATCAGGCCGGAGGAGATGGCGGGGGTGCCCCATCATCTGATCGATGTGTTGGAGCCCACAGAGGCCTTTAACGTGGTGGTGTTTCAAGAGTTGGCTAAGCAGGCTCTTGCGGAGATCTACGGGAGGGGAAATATTCCCATTGTGGTGGGCGGCACCGGCTTTTATATTCAGGCGCTGCTCTATGATATTGATTTTACGGAAAATGATGAGGATACTGCGCTTCGTCGTTCTCTGGAAGAGCTTGCGCGCAGAGAGGGGGCGGAAGCGCTCTATGAGAGGCTTCGCGCCGTGGACCCGGTCTCATGTGAGAGCATTCATGCCCACAATGTGAAACGGGTGATCCGTGCCATCGAATTTTATGAAAAGACGGGGAAACGCATTTCCGAACACAATAAAGAGCAGCGGGAGAATATTTCCCCTTATCGGTTCGCCTATTTTGTCCTGAACGATGAAAGGGAGAAGATTTATCAGAATATTGACAGGCGTGTGGACCAGATGATGGCACAGGGACTGGTGGAGGAGGTGCAGGCGCTCAGAGAGATGGGCTGTCATAAGGGAATGGTGTCCATGCAGGGACTTGGCTACAAGGAGATCCTGTCCTATCTGGAGGGGGAGATCACTCTGGAGGAGGCTGTATACCTGATAAAACGGGACACCAGGCACTTTGCCAAGAGGCAGCTCACCTGGTTTCGACGCGAAAAAGAGGTGATTTGGGTACAAAAAAACGATATTGACCAAAATGGTCAAATGTGTTTAAAATTTATGCAGGATTTCCTGCGCGAAAAACAGATTATCCTGTAAGGATATGTCGAAATAGCATGAAATCTGGGTTTCATCTATGTGAGGATTTAAAAAATGACGGAATTACGATTCTATATACATTGTTATTTGAAATAAAATGCGTTATTTATCCAGAAACAAGCGAAAATATATATATTTAATATATTAAAAAACGATAATCAAAAAGAAAAAAGCAGGATGATGCAGGGAAAATGATTTCTGGAAACGCTGATTTTACGGCGCTTTTCGGAATTTCTGAACGATAGGATCCTAAGATGTTGTACAAAATAGACAATGGAAAAGAAAGGCGGAACAGATACCATGACGGGGCTGAATGAGAAATATAGTGAGTTTGGGATATCGGAGGAAGTGTACCGTTTCGGAGAGGAAACTCTTGCCTTTCTCCGAGAGCGGTTTGATGAGATCGACAGAACCGCAGAGTACAATCAGCTCAAGGTGGTTCGTGCCATGCAGCTTGCCGGTGTCAGTGAGGCCTGTCTTCTGGGAACCACAGGCTATGGTTATAACGATTTGGGCAGGGATACCCTGGAGAAGGTCTACGCAGCTGTCTTTGAAACGGAGGATGCCCTGGTGCGGCCCCAGATCACCTGCGGCACTCACGCTCTGGCGCTGGCGCTTATGAGCAATCTGCGGCCCGGAGACGAGCTGTTGTCCCCGGTGGGAAAGCCTTACGATACGCTGGAGGAGGTTATCGGCATCAGGCCTTCCAGAGGCTCCCTTGCGGAGTACGGCGTTACCTACAGGCAGGTGGATCTTCTGTCGGACGGGAGCTTTGACTACGAGGGCATTCGTGCCGCCATAGGGGAAAAGACCAGACTTGTCACCATTCAGCGCTCCAAAGGCTACCAGACCAGACCTACCCTGTCTGTGAAACGGATCGGAGAGCTTATCTCCTTTGTGAAGCAGATCAAACCGGATCTTCTGGTGATGGTGGATAACTGCTATGGAGAGTTTGTGGAACTCACAGAGCCCTCTCAGGTGGGGGCGGACATGGTGGTGGGATCACTGATCAAGAACCCGGGCGGGGGCCTTGCGCCTATTGGCGGCTATATTGCCGGAAAGAGAGAATGTGTGGAAAATGCGGCCTGTCGCCTGACTTCTCCGGGACTTGCCAAGGAGGTGGGAGCTTCCCTTGGGGTTCTGCTGGCCTTTTATCAGGGACTGTTCCTTGCGCCAACGGTGACGGCATCGGCCCTAAAAGGCGCCATTTTTGCGGCGAATCTTTATGAGAAGCTGGGATTTTCAGTGGTGCCGGACGGTCGTGAAAGCCGTCACGACATCATTCAGGCTGTGACCTTCGGCACGCCGGAGGGAGTGATCGCCTTTTGCGAGGGGATTCAGGCGGCGGCTCCGGTGGACAGTTTTGTGAAACCGGAACCCTGGGATATGCCGGGTTATGACTCTCAGGTGATCATGGCGGCGGGCGCCTTTGTATCCGGCTCCTCCATAGAGCTATCTGCGGACGGCCCCATTGCACCTCCCTACGCGGTCTACTTTCAGGGAGGACTCACCTTTCCCCATGCCAAGCTGGGTATCCTGAAAAGCCTGCAAAATCTGGTGGATCAAGGGATCTGCCGCGTCTGACAGGGGGAACTTTGGGGAAATTTTTCCTATTTTTTATATACATCAAAATCTGATTGTGATAAAATGAGCCTTGGAGAAAGGAGAAGGGTTTTTATGCGAAAGAATAATTGGACCTGCTTCCTGTTGATCTTAGCGGGAATCGTGATCGGCGGCTTTATCGGGAGCCTTTTTCCCTCCACATGGCTGAATTACGGCCAGTCTTTTGGACTGTCACAGCCGATGATTTTGGACCTGGGCATTCTGAGCATTACCTTTGGACTGTCCATTAAGATCACGATCGCAAGCATTCTGGGGATCGCGGCGGCGATCGTCATATATCGTTTGATCTGACACTGCATCACCCCCGGACTTTTGGAGAGAAGCTGTCGGGAAAGAGGTTGCATGAAATCAGGCAAGTATGAGAACAATGAATATTACAGGCTGCAAAATCTACC
>CAZUZZ010000141.1:0-5141 GCA_964625055.1 uncultured Bacteroides sp.
TTCGCCGCCAGAATCTTCTCCTTCAGACCGCCGATGGGAAGCACCCGGCCTCTTAAAGTGACTTCACCGGTCATCGCCAGATCCGCGCGCACCGGTATCTGTGTCACCGCAGACAGGATTGCCGTTGCCATGGTGATACCGGCGGACGGCCCATCCTTCGGTACGGCCCCCTCTGGAATATGAATATGAAAATCTTTCTTTTTATAGAAGGTATCCGCCACCTTATAATGCCCACTGACAGAGCGTACATAGCTTAACGCCGTCCTGGCCGATTCCTTCATCACATCGCCCATTTGACCCGTCAAGTCAATTTTTCCTTCTCCGGGCATCACATTGACCTCGATCTCTAAAGTATCACCGCCCACGCTGGTCCACGCCAGTCCTCTGACGATTCCCACCGCCGGCTTTTCATTGACCTTATCCTGCCTGTATTTCGGCTTCCCCAGATAGTGTTCCAGGTTCTCCGGCGTTACGATGATTTCCTTGGTCACTTTCTCCTTCCGGCGGGCGAGGATCTCCTTTGCCTCCTTGCGGCAGACCGCGCCAATCTGACGCTCTAACCCTCTCACCCCGGCCTCTCTGGTATAGAAACGCACGATATCACGGATCGCTTCATCCGAGAAGGCGATCTCTTCCTTTCGGATACCGTTTTTCTTAAGCGCTTTCGCCACCAGATGTTCTCTGGCAATATGAAATTTCTCATTGGCGGTGTAGCTGTTGATCTCAATGATCTCCATCCGATCCAGAAGCGGGCGGGGAATCCCGTCCCTGCTGTTGGCGGTGGCGATAAAGAGCACCTCCGACAGATCAATGGGAATCTCTACATAGTGATCCCTAAAAGCGTGATTCTGCTCTCCGTCCAGTACTTCCAAAAGGGCAGAAGCCGGATCCCCCTTGTAATCGCTTCCCAGCTTGTCAATCTCATCTAACAGCATGAGGGGATTCTTGACGCCAACCTGCTTTAACGCCGTCACCACCCGGCCCGGCATGGCTCCTACATAGGTCTTGCGGTGGCCTCTGATCTCCGCCTCGTCCCGCACGCCGCCCAGACATATCCTCACATACTGCTTTTTCAGCGCTTCCGCTACACTCTTGGCAACCGATGTTTTTCCCGTACCGGGAGGCCCCACCAGACAGATGATCTGACTGACTGCGCTGCCTGTCAGCATCCGCACTGCCAAAAACTCCAGCATCCGCTCCTTGACCTTCTCCAGACCGTAATGCTGCTCGTTGAGTATTTTTTCCGCCCCGTCCAGATCCTTACTGTCCTTCGACCTCTTATCCCAGGGCAGCTCCAGGAGTGTCTCAATGTAAGCGCGCTCCACCGCGCTCTCCGAGCTGCTGCCGGACACATTCTTATAGCGGGTGATCTCCTTGCGGATCTTATCCTTGACTTCCTGTCTGGCCTTCAGTTTCTCCACTTCCGAGAGGAACTGCTCCACATCAGTGTCTGTATTGTTATCTCCCAGCTCTTCTTTGATATACTGCATCTGCTCCCGCAGAATATAATCCCGCTGGTTCTTATCGATCCGCTTACGGATATCCTTCGCCAGATCATTCTTGATGCGGATGATCTCCACTTCGCGCATCAGGATTCCTGTCAATATGTTGAAGCGCTCCCGCACGGAGACAGCGCCTAACAGCCTCTGCTTATCACGCAGCGCCAAAGGCATATTTATAGTGACGCTGTCCAGAAGCTTTCCCAGCTCCATTCCCTCTTCCACCTGATCCAGCACGGCTTTTCCCACTTTGGGAAAACAGGCACTGTAGGCGTCCAGCGACTCTTTGACCATTCTGGTCATTGCTTCCTCGTCTTTCTCGCTGATATCCGACTTATCGTCCTTTTCATATGACACGGACGTCACAATTCCATTTTCCGTCTGAGATAGCTCATGGACACTGGCTCTGGAAATACCCTCCACCAGCACGCGGAGTATCTGTCCCGGCAGCTTACTGACCTGTCTGATCAATGTGACCGTTCCCACATCATAGACCCCTTCGCGCGCGCAGATCTCTTCCTTCGGATCCTTCTGGGTCACTACAAACAGCCGCTGATCCCCCAGCATAGCCTGCTCTACAGAGGCAGCGGCAGAACTTCTGCTCAGATCAAAATGGATCACCATCCCCGGCAGGATCGTAAGATCCCTGAGCGTCACTGCCGGAAGTGTATCCCTCAACTCTTCCATAATAAAATCATCCCTTTACCCGAACTTGCCAGAAACGCCGCCAAGGGTTCTGGCGACGTTTAACAGTTTAAGTGATCGAGCTTTCCCGATCGATTATTTTGCCTGTAACAATCTGTCTCTGTATCTCACAAGCGGTTTCTCCTCTCCGTCCACCGCTTTTTTGGTCAGAATACACTCTGCAATATTGTCATCCGACGGAATCTCGTACATAACATCCATCATGACCTTCTCTACGATCGAACGCAGTCCTCGCGCCCCGGTCTTTCTCTCGTGGGCAAGCCTGGCGATTTCTGTCACCGCATCCTCCTCCACCGAGAGCTTCACCTCGTCAAAGGCAAAGAGCTTTTTATATTGCTTGATGAGCGCATTTTTCGGCTCCTTCAGGATGCGGACCAACGCCTCCTGATCCAGACCATCCAGCGCCACCGTCACCGGCACACGCCCGATAAACTCCGGAATCAACCCGAACTTCATGAGATCCTGGGGTGTCACTTCCTTTAAGATCGCACCGATCTCCTTACCGCTCTTCTCTGCCACCTGGGCGTTAAACCCGATGGAATGCCGATCCAGCCGTTCCTCCACGATCTTCTCCAGACCATCAAACGCGCCGCCGCAGATAAAGAGAATATTGGATGTATCGATCTGCAAAAGCTCCTGATGGGGGTGTTTCCTGCCTCCCTGCGGCGGCACGCTTGCCACCGTACCCTCAATGATCTTTAAGAGCGCCTGCTGCACGCCCTCTCCGGAAACATCTCTGGTAATGGAAACATTTTCCCCTTTCTTCGTGATCTTATCCACCTCATCAATATAGATGATGCCGTACTGCGCCCGGTCAATGTCATAATCCGCCGCCTGGATCAGCTTTAACAGAATGTTCTCCACATCCTCACCCACATAGCCTGCCTCCGTCAGCGTCGTTGCGTCCGCAATGGCAAAGGGAACATTGATGATCTTGGCCAACGTCTGTGCCAGATAGGTCTTACCGGAACCGGTGGGCCCTACCATAATGATATTGCTCTTTTGCAGTTCCACCTCATCCTCATCGTCCTTGGGCGCCATCACACGCTTGTAGTGATTGTAGACGGACACCGCCATGACTTTCTTGGCTTCCTCCTGCCCGATCACATATTCGTCGAGAAAATTTTTAATCTCCACCGGCTTCAGGAGATTGATCTCCATCTCCTCAATTTCCGGATCCTCCTCGTACTCCTCTTCTATGATATCTGCGCAGATATCCACGCACTCATCACAGATGTAGACGCCTCCGGGCCCGGCGATCATCTTCCTGACCTGATCCTGCGTCTTATTACAAAAAGAACATCTCACTTTTTCCTCAGAAATCTTTCCTGCCATTTTAAAACCTTTCCTGCATCCAACTAAGATTCCTATGACTGCCCTTCTGTGCTGGCATGACTGGTTATAATGCGGTCAATCAGTCCATAGGCAAGCGCTTCCTCCGCGCTCTTCCAGTTATCTCTCTCTGTGTCAGCCATGATCACCTCAAAATCCTGGCCTGTATTCTGTGCCATGATCCTGGCCATCTTTTCCTTCGTCGCCAGAATATGCTTCGCCGTGATCTCAATCTCAGTGGCCTGGCCCTGTGCGCCGCCCGCCGGCTGATGGATCATGATCTCTGCATTGGGCAGAGCCAATCTTTTACCTTTCGTGCCGCCTGCGAGAAGGAATGCACCCATACTTGCCGCCATACCGATGCACACGGTAGATACATCACACTTGATAAACTGCATGGTATCATAGATCGCCATACCGGCTGTGATCACACCGCCGGGGCTGTTGATGTAGAGATTGATGTCCTTCTCAGGATCCTCCGACTCCAAAAAGAGGAGCTGAGCCACGATCACGCTGGCACTGGCATCATTTACCTCTTCACCGAGGAAAATGATCCTCTCCTTCAACAATCTTGAATAAATATCGTAAGAACGTTCCCCCTTGGACGTTTGTTCAATGACATAAGGGATTAAAGCCATGTTACACCTCCATCACAACCTCTGATTATTCCTTATCTTCTTTCTCTTCCTTACTTGCCTTCTTTGCCTTGGCAGCCTTGCCTTCCTTGGCATTCTCCGCAACAAACTCTGCTGCCTTTCTCACTACCAGATCCTGCAGGATGCTCTTCTTTTCCCGTTCTCCCATCAGATCCTTGACCTTGTCGATCTCCATCTGATAAACCTCAGCCATGGTCTTTAATTCTTCCTCATAATCCTCCTCAGTGGCCTCGATATTCTCCGCCTTTGCCACTGCCTCCAGCACAAGTCTGGTGCGGATCCGCTCCTCCGCCTGAGGCTTCACCTGCTCTGTCATCTGCTGATAGTTCGTACCGGTAAACTGGAAGTACTGCTCCATGGAAAGTCCCTGCATAGTGATACGCTGTGCGAACTCATCCACCATCTGTTTCTGCTGGGTCTGTAACATAGCCTCGGGGATCTCCATCTCGGAATCCTCCACCACAGCCTTCAAAGCAGCTTCTTCCTTCGCCTTCTTAGCGTCCTTTATCTTCTGCTCTTCCAGATTTTTCTTTACATCCTCACGGTACTCTGCCAGTGTATCAAACTCAGAGATATCACTTGCGAACTCGTCATTCAGCTCCGGAAGCTCCTTCTCCTTGATCTCTTTGACTGTACATTTAAAGACAGCTTCCTTGCCCTGCAGATGCTCTGCCTGATAGTCCTCGGGGAAGGTAACCTTCACCTCGGCTTCTTTGCCCACCTCTGCACCTACCAGCTGTTCCTCGAAACCGGGGATAAAAGCGCCCGATCCGATGGTAAGAGGGTAATTCTCTCCCTTACCGCCCTCAAAAGCCTCGCCGTCCACGAAGCCTTCAAAATCCAGTATAGTCATATCGCCGTCCTTTACCGGACGATCCTCTACTGTGATAGTTCTCGCGTTATTCTCACGCTCTCTGTTAAGCGCCTCGTCGATCTCCTCATCCGTCAC
>CAZUZZ010000142.1:0-5128 GCA_964625055.1 uncultured Bacteroides sp.
GGGAGAAATTTAAGTGGGAGCGGCGGTTTACGGTGACTGTGGTCAAGGCGGTGTTCCTGAAACAGGAAAGATGGGAAAGTCTGTTTCTGACGTTGAGAGAATGAAGTTATGTAAACTAAAAGGGAGATTCTGAAAGGAAGAAAAGGTATGCCACAGTATACTATAAAAAAGCTGGAAAACACAGAAATTAAATTTATTTATGATACCTATATGCGGCAGGATTTTCCCGCTGACGAGCTGAAGCCCTTAAGCCATATTCTCAAAAGCGTGGAGGAAGGCTACGGCTTTTCCCTGGGGCTTTATGAGGAGGAGCGGCTTGCAGGCTACGCCGTTTTCATTCTCTGCGAGGAGACAAGGTGTGCGCTGCTTGACTATTTTGCGATCCTGTCGGACAGGCGGGGAGAGGGGCTGGGACACCGGGCCTTCTCGCTTTTTGATACCTATTTTAAAGAGAGCCTTCCTCAGGTGGCGGGGCTTTACATTGAGTCCGAGCGGACCGCTGCCGCAGAAAACGAAAAACAGCGCCTGACCAGAGAACGGCGGATCGCCTTTTATCAGTCCTGCGGTTGTGAGATGACAAATCTGCGGGCGGTGCTGTTCGGCGTAGACTACAGCGTTTTATATAAGCGCATGGGAAATTCGGCGCGGGGGGCATCGCTGGAAGCGCTGGACGGGCTCTACAGACGGATGTTTAAGCCGGAGCATTATGCGAAGCTTGTGAGCCTGACGGACGAGAGCGATGACAGGCGTAAGAGTGCTGTTACGGATTGACTTTTTAGTCCTGATACTGTATCATAAGCACCATAAATATACGGGCGAAAAAGGGAGGAACTGATGAATGGAATTGCAAATAATAAAAGACCAGGAAAAGTTGATGAATTTTATCTTTTTTCTGTTCCTATTAGCGGTTCCCGTTGTGGCATTCCTTTTTGTTCTCTTCTTTAACGGAGGAGGCATAAAGGATATCGTCGTGTTGCTCATGTCGTTAAGCGGCATTATTATAAAGCTGCTTGAGAAACCGCTGGGCGCGAAAGCGAAGTATCTGTATGTATCTGTAGTGCCGGTCTTTGGGGCAGTGACTCTGGTTGCGGGAACTCCCGGCGTATTCGGCGCGATGGTGGAGGCATATTTTTTGGTGTTGTTCCTTTCGACTGCCTACTATGACCTGTCGGTGGTCAAGGTGTGCGCGGCGGTGACAGTGATCGTAAATGCGGCAGCGATGGTTATTTTTAAGGATGCGTATCTGTGTATGGATACTGCAGCTATATGGGTTTTCGACATTCTGGTATATATCCTTGCGATTGCGGTATCGGTCTTTATCGTAGTGAGAACCCGATCTCTCTTTGCGACGGTTGAGCAGAAGGAGGGAGAGGTGGAAGGTCTTCTGGGCAATGTCCGTAACGCCTTTGAGGGATTGCAGGAATCTTCCCAGTCTATCTACGATTCTTTACATAGCTTTGAGCAGAGCGCTTCGGAGATCGCTGCTTCCAGTCAGGAGATCGCAGGCAGTGTGGAACAGCAGATCGGACAGGTGGAGGGCAGTATTCAGATTTTCAATGATCTGGATGGCAGGATCAGCGATTCGGAAGCCCGCGTGCAGCAGACGGTTGAGAATGTGAGACAGTTGGAGGAGAAGAATAACGAGGGTAAGGTGTCCATCGATGAGCTCGCGAGGAAGTTCAGCGAAAATATTGAGGCTACTCAGGTAGCGTCCGAGGGTATGGCGGCTCTGGCACAGAAATCCGGTTCTATCGGTGAGATCATAGACAGCATCAGTCAGATCGCAAGGCAGACCAGTCTTTTGGCGTTGAATGCGGCCATTGAGGCGGCAAGAGCCGGTGAGGCGGGTAAGGGCTTTGCGGTGGTTGCGGATGAGATCAACGCTCTGTCTGCGCAGTCGTCTACGGCGACCCAGAAGATCGACGCGATTCTGAAAGATATCATTGGCACCATTGGGGATACAAACAAGATCATTGACCGAAATACCGTGATCGTGCGGGAGTCTAACGAGAAGTTGGAGGATACGGTGCAGATTTTTGATACGATGCTCCAGTTCTCCCGGCAGGTGATCGCAGAGACAGAAAAGCTGCAGGGACAGCTCGGCGACATCGTAGAGAGCAAGGAAAGGCTTCAGGACGCCATGCAGCAGGTGGAGGAAATATCCCATGCTTCCGTGCAGAATACCACGGAGATATCCTCCTCTACGGAGGAGCAGGTGAATGGGGTCGAGGATATTCTGAACTCCATGAGTCAGGTGCAGGCGGGTATAGACCGACTGGCACAGGTATTAAATTAGGCATAGGCGGTTTTAAAAGAAAGTCTGTTCCGACAGATTTGTAGAAACAGGAAAACAGAGGCGGCGCAAAGTGAAAATTTTGCGCCGCTTAGTCGTGTAAAGGCGGATAAAAAGGGTAAACTGTGGGGAAACGAGGAACGGTATGAGAGAGAAAAAACGGGTCATAGGGCTGTTAGCTCACGTGGATGCGGGAAAGACCACACTGGCGGAGCGCATCCTCTACACTGCGGGAGAGATCCGAAATCCCGGACGGGTGGATCATAGAGATACTTTTTTAGATACGGATAGGCAGGAGCGGGAGCGTGGCATCACGATCTTTTCCAAACAGGCTCGTTTTTCATGGAAAGATGTGGAGGTAACCCTGCTGGATACACCTGGGCATATCGATTTTTCCGCGGAGATGGAGCGCACTCTGCAGGTCTTAGACTGCGCGGTGCTCATTGTGAGCGGTGCGGACGGAGTGCAGAGCCATACCCTGACCTTATGGAAATTACTGGAGCGCTATCAAGTGCCTGCTTTTGTCTTTGTAAACAAGATGGATCAGCCGGGGACGGACGAGAAGACTTTGCTTGCCGGACTGAGAAGTGAGCTGGATGAGCGGTGTGTGTCCTTTTCTGACAGGGAGGATGACATTGCTTTCTGGGAGGATATCGCGGTCTGCGACGAAGGGCTTTTGGAAGACTATTTACAGTGGGAAGAGGAGGGGAGAGCACCCTTCACTGTGCCCTTTGGCCCGGAGGAGATAACAGACCTCATTGCCCGACGCAGGCTGTTTCCCTGCCTTTTCGGATCTGCGCTCAAGGGAGATGGGGTGGAGGATATTCTTAATGTTCTCGCCTTCTATTCGCCGGAACCCCAGTATAATGAGGAATTTGGCGCAAGGGTCTTTAAGATCACCAGGGACGCGCAGGGAAACCGCCTGACACACATCAAGGTGACTGGAGGCTGTCTTAAGGTGAAGCAGACAATAAAGACTACCGCAGACAGGACGGATGAGCCGGGAATGGAGGAGGAGAAGATAGACCAGATCCGTCTCTATTCCGGTGAAAAGTACATCACAGTGCAGGAGATCAGAGCGGGCAGCGTCTGCGCGTTGACCGGACCAGTCCATACCTTCTGCGGACAGGGGATCGGCGCGGAGGAGGAGACGGTGCTTCCGCTGCTGGAGCCGGTCATGACCTATCGGGTCGAGCTGCCCGATGACTGTGACGTGCACCATATGTATATAGAGTTATGTAAACTTGAAGAAGAGGAGCCGCAGCTGCATATTGTCTGGCAGGAGGAAAGCAGTGAGATCCGCGTTCAGCTTATGGGCGAAGTGCAGATAGAAATCCTGAAAAATCTGATTCAGGAGCGTTTTGACGTGGCGGTGGGCTTCGGGGAGGGGAGTATTCTCTATAAGGAGACCATTGCCGATGTGGTGGAGGGAGTGGGGCATTTTGAGCCCCTCAGACACTACGCCGAGGTACACCTGATCCTGGAACCGGGAGAGCGGGGCAGCGGCCTTGTCTTTCGCAGCAGATGCAGCGAAGATAAGCTGGATCGGAACTGGCAGCGACTCATTCTGACGCATCTGGAAGAGAAGAGCCATCCGGGAGTGCTCACCGGGGCGCCCATCACGGATATGCAGATCACTCTGGCGGCGGGGAAGGCCCATGTGAAGCACACGGAGGGCGGGGATTTCAGGCAGGCTACCTATCGCGCTGTCAGACAGGGCCTTTGCCGGGCCAAAAGCGTGCTCTTAGAGCCAGTCTATGAATTTCGGTTGGAGCTGCCGGTGGCGTATGTGGGAAGAGCCATGACGGATCTGCAGGCCATGGCGGGTCATTTTGAAGCACCGGAGACCACAGGGGAGTATGCGCTTCTCATGGGAACAGTGCCGGTTTCGGAGTTTGGCGGCTATCAGACCCGGATGCTTGCCTACTCCGGCGGAAGGGGAAGACTCTTTACCCGTCTGAAGGGCTACGAGCCCTGCCACAATGCGCAAGAGGTGATCGAGCAGATTGGCTATCAGGCGGAGCATGATACGGATAACCCTTGCGGTTCTGTGTTTTGTGCCCACGGAGCAGGCTTTCTGGTGGAGTGGGATCAGGTGGAGGAATATATGCACCTGGAGCCCTCGCTGAAAGCCGGATGGAGGCTGGCGGACGGAAGCGTTTACGGCGGGGATGAAGAGATTGATTTAAATAGTCAAGAAAACACAGAAGCTTTAGGAATGGCCCGACGCATAGCAAAGCCCGACCCAATCACCAGTACATCGATTGACTTTATTGGTCAAGATGAGGCGGAGGAGATCTTTCAGAGAACTTTCAGGTCAAAGGAAGGAAAAAAGCAGGGCTGGGCGAGGACGATCCGTTCAAAGCCCGCGCCTGTGGAGGAGGTGCAGTACCGCGGCGGTCAGGGAAAACGGGAGGAGTATCTTCTGGTGGACGGGTACAATATCATCTTTGCATGGGAGGAGCTGAGCGGTCTTGCCGGGATGGATCTGAATGCCGCCAGGGGCAGGCTCATGGATATCCTGAGCAATTTTCAGGGTTTTCGCAAGATGCACCTGATCCTGGTGTTTGACGCCTACAAAGTGAAAGGGAATCCGGGCAGTGTGGAGCGGTATCACAATATCGATGTGGTCTACACAAAGGAGGCGGAGACGGCGGATCAGTATATTGAGAAGGTGACCCATGAGATGAGCCGCAAAAATCATATTGTGCGTGTGGCGACCTCCGACGGGCTGGAGCAGGTCATCATCATGGGAGCGGGCGCCATTCGTGTCTCGGCCAGAGAGCTTTACGAGGAAGTGCAGGCTGCCTCCGAGGAGATGCGGCAGTATTTTTA
>CAZUZZ010000143.1:0-2498 GCA_964625055.1 uncultured Bacteroides sp.
TGGAGTTAGATCAACGCAATACAACTGCATTGTTAGATTATTATGAACTTCTGACGCTTCGTAATTCCATCAATCGAGTCAAATAAAATCACCGAGATATCAGATTCTACATAATTACGATTATCCTTTTTAATGTAAACGCCAAAGGGAGCAAGAATTTGACTTCGACCAAGAACGAAAAAACGTTCTCTACCCTTTCCCCCGCAACACCATCAAACAATAGCTCCCCCCTGTCTCACTGTTCCCGAACGATATCTTTCCCCCATGGGCCAGAATAATTTTTTTCACAATTCCCAGTCCGCGAATATTCTGCGATGCGCTCTCTTTCTTTTTGCTTTGCAGGCCGCGCAGCACCTCCTCGGAATATCCAACGCCCTTATCTTCAAACCGGATGCAGCATTTTCTCTTCTCTCTCCACAGGTTGATTTGAATGCTCACCGCCTCTTCTTGTCCGCTGTGCTTCATACTGTTGCCGATCAGATTGCGGAACGCCCGGAGCAAAAGCTGTCTGTCCGCCCTCACGGTCAACTGTTCCGCATCCTGTGCAATCTCCAACGCAATCTCCAGCTCTCCCGCTGAGGTATCGTTCAAAAAAGCCGCCGCTATACTCCGCAGTACCTCCGCCGGACGTACCTCCTCTTTTCTAAGCGGCTGCATGGAGTATTCTAATTGGGAGGTCAGGTTCAGATCCGCTATCAACTCCTTCATAACCAGACTCTGATGCCGGATCACAGCCGCCTGCTGCCGCGCTTCCTCCCCCAGCTCTTCTCTGTGCTCCAGAGTATCGGCATATCCCAGCACCACAGACAGAGGCGTGCGGATATCATGGGAAATGCCCGCGATCCATTCAATACGCGCCTGCTCCCTGTTCTTCATAAAACGCCTGGTAAAAAAAGCGGTCAGCGCCACGATCCAGACAATATTAATTATCAGAAAACCGCTCCAGACCCGCTTCACAAAATCCATCCATGAAATGGTCATCTCCACGGTATATTTCCACATCACATCCCGCTGCAATCCCACGACCATGATCTGATCATCCCACACCCGCAAGTGCACAGGGTATCCCTTTAAATACCACCGGGTCATGCGGGCGATATCTGCCTGTGTATAGGAATTGCCCACTTCCGCAGGCTTTCGCTCACTCCAGACCTCTCTGCCGTTCTCGTCCAAAAGCATTGCCCACTGGTTCACTTCGGCAAGTTTTTCGCTCATCTCCTCGCTGAGCACATACCCGTCCTCGGTGGGCGTCAGCTCCTCCATAACCTCACCACCGGAGATATATTGTTCATCCTCCCTGTAAAAGTGATAAGTCGCAAAAAGGAAAAAAACAAGATTCAGCACGACCGTAAAAAACGTAATGGTCACGATCATCCCCATCCCATATAAAATGTTTCTTGGAATTTTTTTATAACTATATTTGTAGTTAGACCTTTCTCTCATACCAGTCTGTACCCCAGCCCTCTCACCGTCAAAAGATGCTGCGGATGCGATGGATCTTCCTCGATTTTTTCTCTCAGTCTGCGAATATGCACGACCAGGGTATTCTCATAACCAAAGTTACCCTCCTGCCATAC
The DNA here is from genome assembly GCA_964625055.1 of uncultured Bacteroides sp. Taxonomy (GTDB): domain Bacteria; phylum Bacillota; class Clostridia; order Lachnospirales; family Lachnospiraceae; genus UBA3282. The sequence continues at coordinate 1,578 of CAZUZZ010000143.1, forward strand.
GGCATCGCACAGCGCGTCAATGGTCACGATCCGCCCTCTCTCCTGTGCCAGCTTTTGTATAATGGCATATTCCTTTGCCGTGAGTGTAACCTCCGCATCTACATTGTCCGCGTCCGTTTCGCCTCCCTCACCCTTTCCGTCTCTGTTTCTGTACACTACCCCGCTTCCCAGATCCACCATGCATGATCCCAGCGTGATCGTCTCCTCCTCCCGCACATCCTTCACGCGATATACCCGTTTTAGCACGGCCGTCACCCGCAAGATCAGTTCTTCCAGCAGAAACGGCTTCGTGATATAATCGTCTGCACCGAGACCCAGTCCCCGCAGTCTGCTTTCATCCTCATCCCGCGCCGAGAGAAAAATCACAGGCACTTCTGAACTCTCCCGCAGTCTCTTCAGAAGGGAAAAACCATCCCCATCCGGCAGCATCACATCCAGAAGAACCAGATGCGGAGAGACTTTGCCAAACTGTGTCTCAGCCTCCCTGCAGCTTCCCGCCACAGTCACATGAAGAAAACCCGCCCGCTGTAAAAAGCCGCTCACCATTTCCCGCAGCGTCTCCTCGTCATCCACTAATAAAATTTTATAGTCGTGCAGATTCATCTAAAAATTCCTTCTCTCCTAAACGTTTTTAATGCCTCATCATATCCGGCTCTTCCATTCCATCAGACATCCTCTTTGCTTTTAGTATATTATCTCTCATATTTTCTGAAAAGCGTTATACGCATTTCTTAAGGTAAATGTAATCTTTTCTTCATCGGTCTGTAAGCCGGCCCTTTTATGCTTAACACATACGACAGAAAGGAGAATGTTTATGGCAACGAAAAACTTAATAGAAACACGCAATCTCACTAAAGTATACAGCAAGGTACGCTGTGTCAACTCTCTCAACATGAAAGTCCCGCCCGGCGCAGTCTACGG
>CAZUZZ010000143.1:2598-5125 GCA_964625055.1 uncultured Bacteroides sp.
AGGTACGCTGTGTCAACTCTCTCAACATGAAAGTCCCGCCCGGCGCAGTCTACGGTTTCTTAGGCCCTAACGGCGCAGGCAAGTCCACCACCCTGAAAATGATCCTCGGGCTGGCCCGACCCACAGAGGGGGCTATCACGCTCTTTGGCACGCCCATGAATGAGAAAAACCGCATCCGGCTCCTCGCGGACACCGGATCCCTGATCGAATCGCCCAGCTACTATGGGCATTTAAACGGCGAGGAGAATCTGCACATCATCCAGACCCTCAAAGGCTGTTCCCCGAAGGATATTGACGAAGTGCTGAAGATCGTACGGTTGTACGATGCGAAAAAGAAACTTGTCAACCACTATTCTCTGGGCATGAAACAGCGTCTGGGACTGGCCGCCGCCCTGCTGGGCTTCCCCAAGCTGCTGATCCTGGACGAGCCCACCAACGGCCTGGATCCGGCAGGCATTCAGGAAATGCGCGAGCTCATCTGCACGCTTCCCTCAGAGTACGGCATCACGGTGGTGGTTTCCTCCCACCTTCTGAGCGAGATCGATCAGATGGCCGACCATGTGGGCATTATTCGCAAGGGAGAATTGGTCTATCAGGATACACTGGCATCTCTGCACGCCCACGCCAAACAGCAGATTGCCCTGCGCACCGGGCAGCCCGCCACCGCCATTTCTCTGCTGCACCAAGACGGTATCGAAGTGGAGCAGGAGGAAGACTATCTGTTATTCCCGCTGATGGACGACGCTTACATCGGGCGTCTGTGCAAACGTCTGGTGGAACAGAATGTGACCCTGTACCGTATTGAAAAAAGGGAAAAGAGTCTGGAGGATATCTTCCTCTCCCTGACCGGAAAGGAGTCCAGCTTATGAAAACACTGCAATTGGAATTTTATAAGATCAAGCGAAGAAAAGTATGGCTGACTGTATTTGCCATGTTAGCCGTGCAGATGCTGTGGGGTATGTGGAGCTTCCGAAATCCCAAAGACTGGGAACTGGAGTGCGGATGGATGGCTCTGTTATATATGGTTTCGCTGCTTGACGGCGTTATGATGCCTACCATTATGTCGGTTCTGGCCTCCCGCCTCGCCGACATTGAACACAAGGGAAATACCTACAAACAGCTTGAAACATTACGAAGGGCGGGCAGCCTCTATCACGCCAAGGCCCTCTGCGGCAGTATCATCATTGCCGTCATGCTCATCGTACAGTTTGCCTTTTTCATTACGCTAGGGTATTACCTGGGCTATTTGGGCCATCCCGATGTGAGATATTACCTGCTCTCCTATGTATTAAAGCTGGCCAGCAATCTGTCTCTTTTCCTGCTGCAGCTTTTGCTCTCCATGCTGTTTGCCAATCAGATGATCCCGCTGGTGGCCGGGCTTGGCGGCTCCATGATCGCCCTTCTCTTGATGTTTGTGTCCCGCTACTCCTTTTTGCCCTGGGGCGGGAACTTAAGCGCTTCCCTGGTTTGGATGGATTGGGACGAAGTCACCCGAATCTGCACCTATTACTACCGCGATTATTCTCCTGCGGAAATGGCCGCTGTAGTGTGTATTTTCGTCTGGGTCATCGTTTTCTATATCGCAGGGAGAATCCTGTTCGCACGCAAAAATATCTAATCAAATGCATTATAACTAAAGGAGGTCATAATGAATCTGCCATTACAAAAAACCATTAAAGCGGAACGACTAAAATTAAAACGAAGCCCCGTCTGGCTGGCTTTCTTCTTCCTGCCCATGATTTCGGCCTTTTTCGGCACCAACAACTACATGATGAATCAAGGCATCCTGCAAAGTGAGTGGTACAGTCTTTGGAGCCAGCATTCGCTGTTCCTCTGCTATTTCTTTATGCCGGCGCTGGTCGGCACCTACTGCTCTTACCTGTGGCGCTTAGAGCATATGCGCAACAATTGGAACGGCTTTCTCACGGCTCCCGTGCCGTTAAGCGCACTGTATTTTGGCAAGCTTTTTCATGCGGCAGTCATGATCGTTGCAGGCAACACGTGGATCTTCCTGCTGTATTTTCTGTGCGGAAAGCTCTGTGGCCTTGAAGGAGGACTGCCGAAGGAGGCAATGAGCTGGTTTCTGGGCGGTGTCCTCGGCGGCATAGCGGTCTGCTGCGTGCAGCTTTTTCTCTCCCTGCTCATCCGTTCCTTTGCTGTCCCCATCGGTGTCGGACTGGCAGGCGGAATCGGCGGGATGATGATCACCAACAAGGGATTGGGGCTTTTCTACCCTTACTCCCTCTACAGTATAGGAATGCGCGCCAACAATCCATACCGGGAATTGGAGGTCGGACCCTTTGTGTCCGGCTGCATCGTGTATATTATCCTGTTTTCTTTATTGTCGATATGGGGGTTGCGAAAACACGAACAATAACACTATGGCATTTTTCTATAAAACTAAAACCGGGCAATGGCGAGAGTATTACTCCTCCTTTGCCCGACTGCCTTTACTTCTGCCGATCTAAAAGCTCCTGCAGCGCCTCATCCCCCACGCTCACCCAGGCGTCCTCCTCCTCGGCGTTCA
>CAZUZZ010000144.1:0-5079 GCA_964625055.1 uncultured Bacteroides sp.
CAATCACTTCACTCATAGCACAACCTCCATTACATGAATTGTTATCGTCCCCTGACCCGGAGAAAATTCCTTCGGAATTATCTCCACGAGCATTGCTTTCGCAAGCTCGGACCCTCCTAGAATGGTAGGTCGTTCAGTAATTCTTTGGTAATCGGCTCAATGATCACTCTGGCGTCATTTACATAAGCAATTTTGGGCTGAATCTTTGGCTTGATCGACCACTTGCTCTGTTTCTCGGATGTTTTGTATTTGAAATCGCCGATCTTTAGCTTTTCCGGCGACATTTCAAGCGCCACAACAAAATGTCCCTCCTCGCCGTTTCCCCCGGCGTAAGCCTGTCCGTAGAGTCCCCCCAGCACCACGATATCCTTGCTGGATATGATACAGGCTCCCGGATAGACATCGCCCAGCACGATGATACTATTCTCTGTCTCCAGAATCTGTCCGTCCTTCAAGGTTCCCTTGTAGAACTGCCCCGCGTTCTCTAACACCTCCTGATGGAAGGAAAGCTGCTGCAGGGCTCTCATATAGCTCTTGCCCGTCTCGATGTCCTTCCCCATGATGCATACAATATTCAGGTTGGAATTTGCCGAGATCGTCTCCACGATCTGTCGTTCCTCCTGCTCCGTCAGCACCCTGCCTTCAAACGAGAGCACCATACTGGCATCCTTAAAGAAATTTGCGGATTCCCTGAATTTCATTGCGATCTCCTCCAACAGCTGGTCAAAAGAAATATCGCTGTCCAAAAAGATGGACAATCCATTCGGAAAACTTTTAATGATCACTGCATTTTTCATATCATTTTCACCTCAATCTTCACACTGCCATTTATTAGTCGGCGTTGATCGCACCACCGGCCAGAGAGCCTGCCGTGCCGGTAATGATCTCGCTTTCATCCTTCAGCCCGTAGTAATATTCATACACATCCTTGGCGATCTGCGCCGCATAGTCGGATGTATAGCCATTCGCCACACGCACCGTCACCGAGATCTCAGGCGACTCGTAGGGCGCGTAGCTGATAAAGAGTGCATGGTTGGGACGATTCCTGTTCTCCTGTGCCGTACCCGTCTTACCGGCCACATTCACGTCCAGATCCGAAAAATAGCTCTTGCCCTCCACCACCTTACGCATACCGGTGTGGATCGCATTCCAGTAGGTCGGATCCATATCGATCCGGTTTCTGACCGTGGCCTCATTCTCCCGGACAACACTCCCGTCTTTATCCTCCACCTTATCCACCAAGGTTAAATTATAACACGTTCCACTGTTGGCAACGGTTGTAACATATCGCGCCAGACCCGCCGTGGTATAGTTATTGGTTCCATGACCGATGGCGGAACGAACCGCATCCAGATCGGAAACGTCCGGTGCGTACTCCTCAATCTCCATTCCGGAGGTCTCTGAGAGTCCGTACATATCCGCATATTTTGCCAGCTTGTTCAAACCGACGCTGTCATTGTAAGTATCTCCCACGACCCCAAGCCGATATCCCACCTCGTAGAAGAAGTAGTTACAGGAATATTGAATACCTCCCGTCACATTCAGCGATCCATGGGCTCCCGGGTAGATATGACATCTGGCCGGCGGAGCAATCTTATCAAAAAGACCCACACAGGTAATGGTATCCGAAGTGGAGATAACGCCCTCTAAAAGCCCAGCTGTAGCCGATACCGGTTTAAAAGTAGAACCCGGCGCCGTCCGCTGCTGGGTGGCATAGTTTAACATCGGGTGTGACAGGTCGCTTTGCAGCCTCGCGAAATATTCTGCATCCACTCCGTTCGACATCCGGTTATTGTCATAGCTTGGATAGGAAGCGATTGCCAGCGTATCGCCGGTATTTACATCGGTGACTACAATGGAACCCGAATAAGGATCCAGAGCCAGCTGTGCCGGCGTCAGATCCAGCTGTTCGATCCGGTTTCTCATAAAGTTGTAGGGTGTCTCCGCTCCTGCCTCAAACTGAGAAAGCTCCTCCTGAGGCAGCTCCACGATATTCTGCTCCAATAAAAGACTGCAGATCTGCCGCCCCGTAAGCTCATCGTTCAGAATCATGTATCGATAGATCTTTTTATCAAAATCAGGATCCCGATCCAGCACCTCAAAGATGTATTCCAATATCTTGCTATAGATCTCTACAGAATCGGAATAGCGGGAATCAATGGAAAGTTTCGACACATTGATCCAGTTCTGTGCAATGGCGTAGTTGAGATACTCGTTTAAACTGATCACCTCATCCTTGGTCCAGGCGATGTAGGTTGCATCGTTTTTATCCACCACATCCTCCATGAGGATATTCCGCTCATAAAGTGCGGCCGCCACGTAACTTTCATAGACCTGATACTCTTCTGTCAATGCATCATAGGGAGTACAGCTCACATTCAATTCATCCTCCAGTGTGGCAAAAACGCGCGCTTTCTTGTCCAGATATGCCTCCTGTACAGCCGCTTCCGTCTCTCCCGCGTAGGCCGATGTAAAATGCGATGTGTCGATCACATTGTTGTTGATGCAGGCATAGTACACATCGTAGATGGGAATGGGGATATCCCCGCCGCTCCCCCCTTCCGGCGGCGTGTACTCTTTGATATTCTGTATCTTTGCCAGCAAAATACTGGCCAGCTTCGACTCCAGAATATGATAACACGCCTTTTGCAGCTCGGTATCCAGAGTCAGGGTGATGTCGTTGCCCGCCGAGGGTTCCACCCGCTCGTCTACCTCCACCACCTTACCCATATTATCCACATATACTGTCTCCGAACCTTTATGACCCTGCAGTTCCATCTCCATGGACGCCTCGATTCCGGACTTTCCCACGGTATCATTCAGATCGTAGGAGTCATCCTGCGCCTGCAGTTCCTGCAGTTCCTCCTGATCCACCCGCCCCGTGTAGCCGATGACCTGGGCATAGTAGATGCTCTCGTTATATTTGCGGATCGTACCCTCTGCAATGGACACACCGTCCAGGGTGTCTTCATTCTCCATGATGACGGCCACCGTCTCCTGAGAGACATTATCCGCTACCGTAGTTGCGATATAGCGCTGGTAGCTGTTGGCGCTCATGGCATAGCGTATGGTGATGATCTTTAACACTTCCTCCTTCGTGTATCCCAGTCCCTCCACAAAGCTGGAAGAATCATTCTCATCAGTGTACTCGCCGATGCCGTAACGTGAGGTGCTGCACAGATACTTTACCACCTCATCCGGAGATGCGCTCTTTTCCTTCTCCTTCAGACTGTCTGTCGAAGCATAGCCATAGATATCTGCCAGAAAACGCAGAAGTCTGGTACCCTCCACATTGTATGTGTATTCACCGCTCTTATCGAGTTCAATATGAAAATCGCTGATCACATGGTCTCCGTTTGCCTCGATCATGGTGATCAATCTGCGGATCGTCTGATTCAGATTCGCGTTTTTACTCCGTCCGGACTCATACACATCCTCTATGGTGACAGAGTAAGCCAGCTCATTGTAAGCCAGCAGATTTCCGTCCCTGTCCAGAATATTGCCTCTGGTGGCAGGGAGCGTCCTCTCCTTCTTGATCTTCAGCTGAAAGTCATTGTAATACGCTTCCCCGTTTACGATCTGCAGCTGAAAGATCCAGTAGATCAGATACCCTCCCATACCGGCGATCACGAGCATGAGCACGAGCAGCCGGGAGGTGACCATATTCATGAATTTTTCTTTAAAGTCCTCTATCAGTTCCTCAAACAAACTTCTTTCCGCTCCTCAGTTCGCTTCGCTCAAGCCCGGTGTTGATCCAAAGAATGAGCGGGTATAACAGCAGGGTAACCGCGATCGTATAGACGATCTCCGGCAAAATTATGTGCAGCAGATAGTATGTAAACTCAAACCGCCCCCGCAGCAGAAACATAATAACGTAACAGCCGACTCCATAGAGGAAATCGCTGCCCAGAATCAAAAATACCGGCAGCTTGATATCCTGGGGATAAAAAATCGCCGCAAACTTACCGTTCATATATCCGATATACATATACAAAAGCGCATAAAATCCGATCACGCTGCCAAAAAAGATATCCACCAGCAGGCCGCAGAAAAACCCGATCAAAAGTCCCGTCTTCTCTCCCCGCATGAAGCCGAAGGAGGACGTCAGCACGATCAGCAGATTCGGTACAATGCCGCCAAAGGACAGCGCATGGAATACCGTACACTGCAATAAAAAGCATATGAAGATCAGTAGCGCTGTGACAATGCCTCGTTTCATAAACTCTCCCTAATCCGGAACCGTCTGTTTTAACTGCCGGATCACAAGAACCTCCTCCAGATGCTCGAAATCCACCGCCGGTGTGATATAGCCGGACTTGGTAAGATTGTTTGCATCCTGTGAAATGGTACTGATATAGCCAATCAGAATGCCCGGCAGATACTTATCGCTGATATCGGAAGTCACTACCTTGTCTCCCTCTACCACCACATTCTCGCTGTCCACCAGCTGTTCAAACTCGATAACGCCCGTTGCGTAGAGCTTGAGATTGCCGGATACGATCATACGGTCGGCGCTGGCGAGCACCATCGCACTCACATTGGAGTCATCCGCAATGATCGACTTCACCTTCGCCCAGTTGGGGCCCACGTCCACCACCCGGCCAACAAGACCGCTTCCCGCCATCACATTCATATCCACAGCGATGCCGTCCGTAGCTCCCTTATTGATCACAAAGGAATAAAACCAATTGCCGGAATCTCTGGCAATAATGCGTGCTCCCGTCTTTTCATACTCCTCATACTGGGCATCCAGGCTGTAAAGCTCCCTCAGGTCCGTCAGCTCATAGCGATCCTGCTGAAGCCTTGTGTTCTCGATGGTCAGCTCATCCACCTGCTTTTTAAGCTCTTCATTCTGAGAGATCAGCTCCCTGATCTGCACAAGCTCCTCAGAACGGCCGGACAGCCAGCTTCCCACCACACTGATCCCCTCCTCAAAGGGGACTACGATATAGCCCGCCACAGCGGACAACGGCCCGCTGAACACCTTGGTATTAAAGGTCAAAAGTACCAAAGCCGTGCATAGGATTGTTAAAATAAAAAGGAGATATTTACCGGGTAACGTAAATTTTTCTCCTTTTC
>CAZUZZ010000145.1:0-5029 GCA_964625055.1 uncultured Bacteroides sp.
CATCCCCTCGTAATTCCCTCTGTTATTCTATAGATATCTACATCTTAACATACTTTGTAGCTGTTCACTACCTTCCTCATTACCATGCCTCTATCAGCCGTTCTATATACAATACGAATGAGAAGTCCAAAAAGTTTCACAAAACAGAAAAAAGTCCCCGGACTGTGTAAAAGTCCGAGGTACTTTTTTTCACTTACCTATTTCGTACCGATGATCTCCTCCGCCATATCAAGCATTTCCTCTGCGCTGATATTCACATCAAAGCCAAGAATATTATAGAATATGCCGTCCTTATACCATGTCACATTGTGGCATGTCTGTACCTGCACCTTGTCGCTGCCGTAGGAAATCGCAAGCTCGCCGCTCTCCTGTTTTGCCTTATCCTCCTCTGTCAGCTCATAGTTCGGCGGTACAAACTTATAGATTTGGGTATCGTAGTAAACCGTGATATCCCCCACCTGTCTGACAGCCTGTGGCTCCTGCTCGCGCACCTGCGTCTCCACAGGCTTCTCGATATACACACTTATCGAGGGATCACCGCCCCTGCCATAGTGGATATCCATACTCTTGAAGGTGTACACCGCGTTGCCGCTCTCATCCTGTCCCTGCACGTCTGTCACCGACATCGCTTTAAAGCGATAGCCGTTCTCAAAGGTTTCCACGGCATCCACCTGATAGCCCAGCTTCGCCTCCGCTTTATCCAGGTCGTTAAAACTCTTATAACCGTCTCCCAGATATCTGTGGGTTGACATTGTAACCGCATGGCCTGCCGCAAAGACGCCGCCCGATATCAAAAAGCATCCTGCCGCCACACCGATGATCAGTTTTTTTACCGAAAAATGTTTCATATCTGCCTCCTTCTGCCGTTCCAGGATTTCTGCGTCGATCCTCTCCTTCAAGTCCCGGGACGCGGTCATATCTTCACATTCCCGTGTCAAAGCCTTTTTCAGTTTTTTCTCCAGATCATATTCCTGTCTCATAGCCACCGTTCCTCTCATCAGAATCTCTTACAAATCCTATCCCGGATTCGTCTGCAAGCAACCGCCGAAGCTTCTTTTTCGCTGTGTGGAGCCTGGACTTCACCGTCCCCTCAAGACATCCCAGGATCTGGGCGATCTCCGAGATCCGATATTCCTGATAATAGTATAAGACCACCACACTGCGCTGCTTCACGGGCAGTTTCCTGACTGCCTCAGCGATCGCTACCGCCTCTTCCCGCGCAAGTACCTGCTCCATGGAGGAGGGAATCCCTCCCGTATCTGCTTTTTGTACGACCTCCTCGTCCGGCACCTCCCGGCTTGCCTTTTTGCCGCTCCGATAGGCCGTCCTGACAAGAATCTGCATCATCCACGCCTTAAATCCGCTGTCATTTTTGAGCTCCCTACAGTGCAGATAAATCTTCACGAAGGTGTCCTGCACAATATCTTCACTTAAGGAGCGATCTCCTGTGATCAGATAAGCCGTGCGAAGCGCAGTATTCCTGTACTTTTCATAGAGCAGATCAAAGGATGCCTTATCTCCCTCCTTCATCTGTCTCACCAATACTTCCTCGGTCAAATTACCGTCCTCCCTGTTATGATCCACGGCGTATCTTTTTATCCGCCGTATCCGGTGCACCTACTTATAAGAGTCCGCAAACACAGATATGGTTCATTTTTATTTAAAATAAATACAAAAAGAGAACCCCGTCTCCAAGGTTCTCCTCTTTTCATACAATTATATATAACCAAATCTAATATGCCTAGACCAGCATCATACCCAACGCAAAAAGATAGAAAAAGATAAGCGTCAGGATACAGTCGATAATGGAAAGGATCAGACCGGTAATCGCCATGCCTCTCCCGCCATGTCCCTTGGCTATCGCAATAATGCCGCAGATCAGACCTGTCAGGCATAAGATTAAATTTAAACCCGGAACCCAGAAAAAGAGCAGACCTAAAATACCGCATACCAGCGCCGCTATAGAAGTGCCCTGTGTCTGACCCGGCACGGCATCGTAAACCACCGCCTTCACAGGCTGCCCAAAGTTCTGCTGATTATACTGCTGCTGTGCGCCGTAAGGCGTCTGTGTATACTGCGGTCCCATAGGCTGCTGCTGTGCACCATAAGGGTTCTGCGTATACTGCTGATTGCCGTAGGGCTGCTGATTTTCATAAACCTGCTGCTCCCCATAAGGCTGCTGTGCACCGTATGCACCCTGCTGATCGTTCGCGGGTCCGTTATATCCGTAGTTCTGATTCTCGTCCATCTCTTAACTCCCTTTCTGTTATACGCCTGCCAGCAAGCTGCCCACCACGAACATCAAAATTACTTCCAATACCAAAGCTACGACCAAAATCGCCACGGCAGGACCTGTTTTCTTATTTAAAATCATCTTATAGCCCAAAAGGCTCGCTACTACACCAATGGCAAAGCCGAATATTCCGCACAGGAAATACCCGCCAAACACATCAATAGCCACCAGCACATGAACCCATGCAGGAATATTTCTGATCGGCTCATAAGGTGTGCCGTCATCCAGATAAGTGCCATTAACGGCAAGACGTACCTTATTGCCCAGCACTACCAGGTTACACTCTGCGCCCGGAATGCTGATCTGATGATCCGCCATCCAGATCACCCAGTTTTTAGATTTCATCTTATAGGTATCACCATCAACGATACATTTCGCCTTGCCGCCAAATGCACTCTTTACAAACGTAATCTGGTGCATATTACCCATACTGTCTGTTACACTCCAACTGCTGGTCATAATTCCTTCTCCTCCTCTTTCCCTGAAAACTTTTACCGTTATGACTCACTGTCTATAACGTCACTATTTTACAGTATTCTACAGGCTTTTGCAAGTAGAATAGGAGTTTTTTCCTATATTTTCTATGCGTAGTCTCTTTTCTCTATCACTTTCACACTGACCACAATGGCTGCCACCATGACCAGCAATGCCGCAACCAGCCCGAACGCCCCTATAAACACAATCTTCTGAGATAAAAAATCCATTCTGTCCGCCACATAGGCTTCCTCTTCCATTTTTCCCATGATAAACATAAACAGGAAATACATTCCCATACCCGGTACAATTCTCACGAAATTGCTTAAATACTGCCAGTTACTTTTTCCCTCTCCGAAAATATAGCTGATCAGATATTCCAACGCCACGATAAACAGACCGAGCGCAAGATTGCACAGCAAAAGCCCTACAGTCACCACCGTAATCTCATAACCAGCCAGAGAAAATACACCCATGCAGGCAGCACAAAATAGCACTGTCATAGCAATAAAGGCCAGACCGTACAGAAAACGCCCTATCACTCTCTCCGCCACTGTAGCGGGAAGCATCAGCAAAAATCCTGTGTTTTTTCTATGACAGCTTCCAAAAGGAGCCGTAGAAAAAATGGTGCCGATAAAAATCAAATAGGAGCAGGCTATCAGCGTCCCCTCGTCCCCCCTTCCTCTTCCCACCAGCACTGCCACAAGTGCAAAAATCGGCAGAATCCGCTGCTGTTGTTTCGTCAACAGATAATCTACTTTCATATATTGAATTGCTCTCATCTTTTATGCCTCCGTCCCTAAACCTGATTTCCTGTCTCTCTGTTTCTGATATAATGAATGACAATGTTATCTATATTCGGCTTCTCTACAAGAAACGCACTTCCCAGAAGTTCCGCTTTTTCGCTCGGAAGGATCGCCTCAAAGCCATAAGCATTCTCCTCCAGACCGATCAATTCCCGTCTCAGTGCCGGCGGGATCTCACTACTCTCCCCCTTTACCAAAAGAAAATTCTCGATCATCTCATCTTTCGCGTCATGGAGAACGGTTTGCCCTTGATCAATAAAATAAATGTAATCCGCAATCTGTTCCAGATCGCTCAAAATGTGTGTGGAAAAAATCACGCTTCGCTGACCGTCCATCACATATTCCTGTAAAAGCTTCAGAATCTCTGTCCGCATGACCGGATCAAGCCCGTTTGTCGCCTCATCCAAGACGAGAAGCTTTGTATCTCTCGAGAGCACCGATGCAAACATCAGCATCACCTTCATGCCTCTGGAGAAATCTTTCACCTGCTTCTTCTCCGGCAGATTCCACTTCTGTAGAAAGCCGTTGAATTTTTCCACGGAGAAAGATTCATAAAAGCCCATTAATACACTTCGGATGTTCTTTGCCGTAAAGTTTTCCGGGAAATAGGATTCATCCCCCACATACCCGATCTGCTCTCTGTAGGCTCTCACATCTTCCCCACAGGTCAACCCGTCAATAGTGATCTCACCGCCGGAGCATTTCTGGATACCCGTGATCAGGTTGAGTGTGGTGGTCTTTCCTGATCCATTCGGGCCCACATATCCCATAATATAACCTTTCGGCAGCGTAAAACTAATATCCTTTAAAGCGAAAGTCTTATACGACTTCGACACATTCTTAACTTCCAGTAATTCTCCCATGTCTCCTCCATTCCGAAGCCATTATGCTTCCAGCAGATTCCGAAGGACAGCGACCAGCTCCTCATCGGGCATTCCCATCGCTCTCGCCGTCTCTACGGCTGTTGAAAGCCCCTCTTCGATCCGCAAAAGATACTGCTCCCGTAACAGATCGTTGTCCGTAGGCAGCACCACGCTTCCCTTTCCCTGCATGGTGGCGATAAAGCCCTCCGCCTCCAGCTCGCTGTATGCGCGGGTGGTGGTGATCACGCTGACCCCCACCTCTTTCGCAAGCTGTCTGATAGAAGGAAGGGTACTCCCCTCCGCGATCTGTCCGTTTAATATCTGTTCCTTGAGCTGCTCCCTGATCTGCGCATAAATCGGCAGCTCTGATTGATTTGATATGATGATCTTCAATGGTTAACCTCCCTGCATCCTCTGTCGTCACAGTCGGTGCTTTATCAGTATATACTATATATATATCATTATATACAGTATGTGTAGTTTGTCAATAGAATATTTTTACAAAAAAAGAAAGCCTGATCTCTCAGACCTTCTTCTATACCGTGCGCTAGAGGATTCGAACCCCCGACCTTTTGGTCCGTAGCCAAACGCTC
>CAZUZZ010000146.1:0-5028 GCA_964625055.1 uncultured Bacteroides sp.
TGAAGAGCAGCACATCCTTACCACCCTTGTCACGGAAATACTCCGCCATGGTCAATCCTGTCAGGCCGACTCTCATTCTTGCTCCCGGCGGCTCGTTCATCTGTCCGAACACCATCGTGGTCTTATCGATAACGCCGGATTCCTCCATCTCGTGATAGAGGTCGTTACCCTCTCTGGTACGCTCACCTACACCGGTAAATACGGAGTAGCCGCTGTGCTCTGTCGCAATATTACGAATAAGCTCCTGAATCAACACCGTCTTACCTACGCCGGCACCGCCGAACAGACCGATCTTACCACCCTTCTGGTAAGGACATAACAGGTCAACGACCTTGATACCCGTCTCCAGAAGCTCTGTCGCCGTGGACTGCTCCTCAAAGGTCGGAGCCGGTCTGTGAATCGGCTCATGTCCCACATCTGTGGGCGCGGGTTTGTTATCAATCGGTTCTCCCAGAACGTTAAAGATACGTCCCAGCGTATTTTCTCCTACAGGAACTGTGATGGGAGCGCCTGTTGCAACCGCATCCATACCTCTCACCAGTCCATCGGTAGGACCCATGGAGATACATCTGACGGTATCGTCACCCAGATGCTGTGCCACCTCCACAGTCAGTTCTCCGTTGTCTTTAAGCGGAATCCTGATTGCGTCATTGATCTCCGGCAGATTCCCTGTCGAAAATTTGATATCAAGTACGGCACCGATGATCTGAGTGATCTTTCCAAGATTTTCACTTGTCTTTACTTCTGCCATCTCTTTTTCCTTTCACTCATAGTATTTCAGTAATGTGCAATTACGAGATCGCATTTGCACCTGCAATAATTTCTGTTAATTCCTGCGTAATAGACCCCTGACGTGCTCTGTTATACATCAGTGATAAATGATCTATCATTTCCTCAGCATTGCTCGTTGCGGAATCCATTGCCTGCATTCTCGCACCGTTCTCGCTTGCAACCGCCTCCACCAGACCGCCATAGATCAAACTGGTAACATATTTCGGAATGATCATATCCAGCGCCTCGTCGTCTTCCGGCTCGAAGTTCATCATCGCCTTGCTCTCCGACTCCTTCTCAGCTTTCTCTTCCGCCGGAGCTTCCACCGGAAGAAGCTTTAACAATGTGGGCACGTGTACCACGGTATTCTTAAATCCCGTATATGCAAGGTAAATCTCACTGATTTCACCCGCCGCATAGGCTTCCAGCAATTTACTGCTGATTGCCATGGCATCCACGTAGGAAGGTTCCTCGATAATGTCCGCGTCCTCTTCCATGATGTGATAGCCATTCCGGTTCAGTGCATCCCTGCCCTTTTTACCGATCGCATAGATCTCCAGTTCGTCCTTCTTGAAGTCGCCCTGTGTGATCAGCTTCACCACATTGGAGTTATAGCCTCCTGCAAGACCTCTGTTGGAGGTAATCACAATGACCGCCTTTTTCCCGGAATCTCCCTTTTTCAGATAAGGATGGTTCAGGCTGCCGGTTTTAGCCAGCATGGAAGTCACTGTTTCATACATACAGTTAAAATATGCCTTCGACTGTTCTGCGCGCTGTTTCGCCCTCTGCAGTTTAACGGTAGAAACGAGTTTCATAGCCTTGGTAATCTGCTGTGTACTCTGAATACTGCCTTTACGCCTTTTAATGTCTCTCATTGAGGCCATAGCGTCACACCCTTTCTACGCTTCTACTTAAACTGAGCCTTAAACTCTTCAATGGCTTTCTTAAGCTTCGCATCAGTCTCGTCGTTGATTTCCTTGTTCTGCGCGATTGCATTCGGCACCTCAGGATATTTCGTGTCAAGGAACTCGAAGAATTCCGTCTCAAATCTGGTGATGTCCTCAACTGCAATATCGAGCAGATACTTGTTTGTCACCACATAGATGATGATAACCTGATACTGTACCGGCATCGGCTTATACTGAGGCTGTTTCAGGACTTCTTTGATTCTCTCACCCTGTGCCAGCTTCTCCTTGGTGTCGGCGTCAAGCTCTGAACCGAACTGGGAGAACGCTGCCAGCTCTCTGTACTGTGCAAGCTCTGTACGGATAGGCGCCGCAATCTTCTTCATCGCCTTGATCTGCGCCGCGCCACCCACTCGGGACACGGAAAGACCTGCGTTTACTGCCGGACGGAAACCGGAGTTAAACATCTCTGTCTCCAGATAGATCTGACCATCCGTGATGGAGATTACGTTAGTCGGAATATAAGCCGACACATCGCCTGCCTGTGTCTCAATGATCGGGAGAGCCGTCAGCGAACCGCCGCCGTACTCTTCGCTCATTCTCGCCGCACGCTCCAGCAGTCTGGAGTGCAGATAGAATACATCACCGGGATATGCCTCACGCCCCGGCGGTCTCTTGAGCAGCAGGGACAGTGTACGGTATGCAGCAGCCTGTTTGCTCAGGTCGTCATAAACCACGAGCACGTCCTCGCCGTTCTCCATCCACTCCTCACCGATTGCACAACCTGAATACGGTGCAATGTACTGCAAAGGCGCTGTCTCACTTGCTGTCGCCGCAACTACGGTGGTGTAAGCCATCGCGCCATACTCTGTCAATGTTTTCACAATCGAAGCGACAGTGGATGCCTTCTGTCCTATGGCAACATAGATACATTTCACGCCCTGTCCCTTCTGGTTAATGATGGTATCAATGGCGATCGCCGTCTTACCGGTCTGTCTGTCGCCGATGATCAGCTCACGCTGTCCTCTCCCGATGGGCACCATGGAGTCAATAGCCTTGATACCTGTCTGTAACGGTGTATCCACAGACTTTCTCGTGATAACACCGGATGCAACTCTCTCAATCTTACGATATTTGTCAGTCTGGATCGGACCCTTGCCGTCAATAGGCTGGCCCAGAGCATTCACGACACGACCGAGCATGCAGTCACCCGCGGGCACCTCTACCACGCGCCCTGTGGTCTTTACGGTATCGCCCTCATTGATATTGTGCTGGTTACCAAACAGAACCGCACCTACGTTATCTTCCTCAAGGTTTAAGATCATACCGTAAACTTCGCCGGGGAACTCCAACAGCTCACCCTGCATTGCATTCTCAAGTCCGTGCACACGAGCGATACCATCCGCCACCTGAATGACTGTACCCACCTCGGATACTTCCAGCTCGGAGGCATATCTCTTGATCTGATCCTTAATGACTGAACTGATCTCTTCTGGTCTTAAATTCATGGATCATACGCACCTTTCTTTATATTTTTTACACCTGTACTTTTAACAGATCCTTCTGCAGCTCACTCAGCTTTGTACTGATGCTGCTGTCCACAACTCTGTCGCCGATTCGGATCACCATGCCGCCGATCAGGGAGGCATCCACACCGTAATGAATCTCCATGGATTTATACTTCGTGGTATCGAGCAGTTTCTTCTCTACTTCCTTACACTGGTCATCCTTAAGCGGAACGGCCGTCGTCACCGTGGCGATGCCGATCCCCTTGTACTCCTTAACCTTGGCGACAAAATACGACAGGATCTCGTCGATCTCCCTGTAGCGGTCCTTCGAGATAATGATAGTGAGAAACCCGAGCAGCTCCCCGGATATCCTTCCCTCAAATACTGTTTTAGCGACCTCGATCTTCTCTTCCTTGATGATCTTCGGATGATTCATCAGTCTGCCAAAATCTTCATTCTCCGCAAGGATCTTCTGAAGCTGTTCAATCTCCTCCAACAGGACATCTACCTTATCGTCTTCCACTGCAAGCTCGAACAACGCATCACCGTATGTCTTTGAAATCAGCTTAGCCATGTGCTCTCACCTATTTCCTTAAGCGTCTCTTCCACCAGACTGTCCTGTACAGTCGTGTCTATCGCTGCATTCACAACCTTAGCGGCCATCATGGATGCAAGCACGACCATCTCGCGCTTCACCTCGTCAGCGGCCTTCTTCTTCTCCAGCTCCGCCTCAACGCCGGCTCTCTCGAGAATTCTGGCTGCCTCCTCCTTTGCGTCCGCCACGATCTTATTTTCGTTGGCCAAAGCTCTCTTTCTCGCCTCAGCGAGGATCGCCTCAGCCTCTTTGTCCACTTCTTTCAGCTTAGATTCGTACTCTTCTTTCAGCGCCTTGGCGTTTTCCATGTCGGATGCCGCCGTATCGAGTTCATCCTTGATACGCGCCTGACGTTTCTCCATCATATCCCGCACAGGATTGAACAGGAGATGGGATGCGATCAGAAAGAGTGCGAACACAGCTATGATCATCAGCGCGGAATCTGCAATGAGCTGCAGGTCGAGGTCAAAAAGCCTCGGCGCCATCTCAGCAGACGCCATCACTAAATCCGTAACCGTTGTACTCAAGCGTTAGCCCTCCTTTCGTCTGTATCACAGGTCTGCGCACTCGCTGCGCTGACCGTAAGAACACATAAATTGTGCTATGCATCAAGCCTCCGCGAAGCGGCTTCAAATGGCTTGATGCCTGCCGTGACGAAGTCACGGTAAGAGAGGCTTAACGAAGAGCAGCAGCATTGCGATCAACAGACCATACAGACCTGTGGTCTCGGCAACGGCCTGGCCAAGCAACATCGTAGAGGTTACATCAGACTTAGCGCCCGGGTTTCTGCCCACCGCTGCAGCTGCGTGTCCAGCAGCAATACCCTGACCTACACCAGGTCCGATACCGGCGATAACCGCAAGTCCGGCGCCGATCGCTGAACATCCTAAGATAAAATTGTTATTAAATTCTCCCATTTTTGATTTCCTCCTTTGATATGTATATTTAGTAAAATGTAAAAATGGTCTCTGAATCTGTAAAACTTACTCGCTGGTGGTGCAGGCATCTGTAATGTATGTCATGGTCAACATACAGAATACATAAGTCTGGATCGCACCTGAGAACAGATCGAAGTACACATGAAGCGCCGCCGGCCAGATGATAGCGATCTTCGCTAAGAGCGCATATACCAACGCCATCATAACAGTACCGGATAAGACGTTTGCGAACAGACGCAGCGACAACGAGATCGGCACCGCCACATCACCGATGATATTGATCGGCGCCCAGATCGGCCAAGGATCACACA
>CAZUZZ010000147.1:0-5014 GCA_964625055.1 uncultured Bacteroides sp.
TTCATGGCTCCCAACACGAAGGACGACGCACAGCAGATCGAGTGTGTAAACAATGCAGTAGCGGGCGGCTATGATGCGATCATGGTAGCAGCAAACGGCCCCGATGCAATTTCCTCCGCATTGAACGAGGCGGCAGCGGGAGGCGTGAAAATTGTATATGTAGACTCTCCTGCAAATGTGGATGCAGAGGCAACTTTCTCTACCGATAATAAGGCGGCAGGTAAAACGGCGGGCGAGGAGATGCTTAAGGCTCTTGAAGCAGCCGGAACTACCTCCGGTGATATCGGTATCATCAACGTAAATGCGGCTACAGACTCCTGCGTAATGCGAGAGGAAGGCTTCCGTTCTGCATTTGAGGGAACCGGCTTTAATCTGTTAGAGACTCAGTATGGCGAGGGCGATGCTGCAAAATCCCAGAGTATTGCAGAGAACTATATCACACAGGGCGTAGTAGGCATCTTTGGTTGTAACGAAGGATCTACCACAGGCGCGGGCAATGCGATCAAGGCAGGCGGCAATGCAGGCATTATCGGTGTAGGCTTTGATAAGTCTGACGCAATCCTGAACCTGATCGATGATGGTTATCTGCTCTGCACCATGGCCCAGAATCCTGATCAGATGGGCTCCATGGGTGTAGAGGCTTGTGTGAAGGCATTGGAAGGTGAGAGCCTTGGCGGTGCCGTACAGGATACGGGTGTTTCCGTATTAACCAAGTAAACTGGATGTGTTATAATAAGGTGGCAGAGAAAACCGTCGGATTTTCCGGCGGTTTTCTTAGTCGAATTAAAGGCGGGGGTTACTATGGGGGATGAAATGCTGAAGGTCATGATCGCGGATGATGAGGAGCGCATCTGTCAGCTGATTGAAGCGCTGATAGATTGTGATGCTCTTCATATGGAGGTCATAGGAGTTGCACACAACGGATTTGAAGCCTGCGATTTGGTCAGAAAATTAAGGCCCGATATTTTGATAACGGATATCAGAATGCCGGGCTACAGTGGCTTAGAGCTGATTGAGAATATAAAGGCGAGTGAAGAGAATCTGGAAATTATCATTATTAGCGGGTATGCTCATTTTGCTTACGCGCAGACGGCGATCAAGTTTGGAGTGGGAGATTATCTGCTGAAGCCGATCAATAAGGAAGAGCTGACCGGTACATTACAGAAGCTGGGGGAGCGGATACGGGAGAGCCGACGGCGCGCAGAAGATCATCAGCGGATACAGCAGAAAAGTGAGGCGGATATCCGTTTGTTTCGGACGAATCTGTTAAATCGACTGACAGAAGAGCACATATGGGAGCCATCTTTGGAGGAATTGCGGGAAAAGTATCATCTACAGGTAAAAGAAGGCATTTTTCAGGGTTTTATGGTGAAGGTCGACTGTGAGGACGAGGAGAAAATCGGCCGTGCCGGAATGGACATTATATTGGATAAGGTGCAGTCTCTTTTGGGAAACAGTCTGAGTTCACGCTGTGAGGAGATTGTGATGGGCGCGAAGGGTTCGGGCTGTATCGGGTTTCTAAATTATGAGAGCGAGAAGACGGAGGAGGTACGAAAAGTTTTCCGGGATTGTCTGAATCAACTGGAGGGTGAGAAGGGAATCTTCGGGCCGATCATGTTTACAGCTGCCCTAGGGAGCGCGGAAAAGGATGCCGGAAGCTTGCAGGAATCGATGAGACAGGCGGGTTTCATTATTGAAGACAGACTCTTGAAAGGAACGGGGAAACTTTTGGAGCGTGTTCCATCCGCATCTGCCATTCATGAGCAGAATATTTTGGAGAGATATGTGAGACAGATCGTCCATGCTATAGAGGTGATGAGCGTGGAGGAAGCAGAGGAAGCTGCCAGACAGATGCAGTGCACTATTCTCGAAGTGAGGGATGTGAAGGGATTTGAAGTAAGGGAGCTTGTCTACTCAGCGGCGGGTCTGTTTTTAAGTCAGGTAGAGGTTAAAAATCGGGCGGAGGCGGTCAAAGATTTTGAGGAATGCTGTTCTCTATGCGGTAGTGTAGACGGACTGTTTAATAGACTTTGCTCCCTGCAGAGAGATTATGTGGAGGAGATGAAGGGGCGTCATGAAGCGGATACGGTGCGCCCGATCCGTATAGCAAAACAGTATATTCAAAATCATTACAGTGAGCCTATTACGCAGGAGGAGGTAAGCGGAGCCGTTGGTCTCTCCGCAGCCTATTTCAGCGCGCTTTTCAAGAGGGTGGAAGGAGAAGGCTTTGCCAAGTATCTGATTGGTGTCCGCATGGAGCAGGCGAAGGTTTTATTGCGGGAAACCAACATTCCGGTATCTAAGATTTGCCAACAGGTTGGATACAATGATTTAAAGCATTTTACACATACCTTTGAGAAGATGACAGGGGTAAAACCCACAGTTTATCGAAAGATGTATGGATAGGGGAGACTCCGTATGAAGGAACAATACCGCTTAAAATATATATCGAACAGAGTTTTGCTGATTGGAGCCGTAACGTTTTTTTATTTCGTGGAGGAGGCTGTCCGAAATGTATTGCTGGGTATACATGGAGAAGAGACCGTGCTTCGCGCGGGATTTTATGTGGTGGTTGCTCTGCTGTATTTTCTGGTTGTCTGGTCCTGTGTGCTTTTGCCTTACAGACGGTCAGAACTTTTGGTACAGCGTTTTTTGGACGGGTATCTGATTGAGGGCAAGGATTTTGAGAAGGTGTTTCAGAGTCCGTCGATGGAGAGGCAGGTGGAGGAGATTGAGAAGATTTTGCATTCTCCGAAGCTGATCGATTTAAATAAGAGGCAGGCGCAGTATCTGGCTTTGCAGAATCAAATTAACCCACATTTCCTTTACAATACGTTGGAGAGTATTCGCGGAGAAGCGCTGATTGCAGGACTTGACGGGGTGGCGGACATGACGGAGGCGCTCGCCAAGTTTTTTCGTTATACGATTACGAACATAGAAAATCTGGTGACGGTGCAGGATGAACTGGATAACTGCGAGACTTACTTTTTGATTCAGAAATATCGGTTTGGAGACCGCTTGCAGCTTCACATCGACTATGATGCAGAGGACTGGGAAGATATCATGGGCTGTAAAATTCCAAAGCTGACTTTACAGCCGATTTTGGAAAACAGCATTATTCATGGCACGGAACTAAAGGTGGAAACCGGCAACCTGCGGATTCAGTTTGAGAGAACGCAGGATAGGCTGCTTATCAGGATTTCCGATGATGGAGTGGGCATGGATGAGGAGACGCTTATAAAACTGAACCGTAAGCTGGGGCGTGACGGTGACGAATTAGTTCGCGGAGAAGAGCGAAAGGGCGGTATTGCTCTCGCTAATGTAAATAGCAGGATACACTTGATTTTCGGGGAAGAGTATGGGCTTCATGTCTACTCCGTGTCACAGAAGGGGACGGATGTGGAGATCACGATTCCTTTTCAGAAGGATGGAAACGTATGAGACATGAAATATTCCGCATGGAGCGGGTGACCTATCCGGATAAAGGGAGTAAACGGCTGGAGGATTTCAATCTACAGATCTATCAGGGAGAGATTATGGGTCTGGTGCCTATCAGTGCCCATGGTCTGCAAGAGCTTTTGCAGCTGATGCAGACCAATATGCCGCTCTATGATGGATATGTCTACTCTTGCGGAGAGCGCGTTAACTCATGGAAGAGTACGAGACGATCGATGAACCGGATCGGTATTATTGACGCGCACAGTAGACTGGTGGAACATATGACCGTCTCCGACAATATTTTTGTGCTTCGTCAGGGATTTCGTCAAAATATTATTAAAGGGAAACTTTTGCAAAAGCAGTTGGCGCCTTTTATGCGGGATATCGAAATGCAGATTCCTGCAGATGCTTATGTGAATAAGCTGCCGGCGTTTGAGCGCGTGGTGGTAGAGCTTCTGCGGGCGGTGGTGGCGGGATATCGGTTGATCGTTCTGAATGAAATAAGCACGGTCATAAACGGGGAAGAGCTTACCAAGCTTTATGAGATCATGCATCATTATGCCGGACAAGGATTTTCTTTCCTTTATATCAGTTTGCATCTGGAAGAGATTATGGAGGTCTGCGACCGTGTTGCGCTCTTTTCAAACGGACGGATTCAGAAGGTAGATTACCGCGCAGAAATGACAAATGAGATTGTACAGAATTATACATTTGAATTTGACAAGATGATACGGTATCATATGGGAACTCGTAATGCCGTGGAGCGGGAAAAAGAAACGGTGTTGTCTCTCTCTCATATTACGGGAGATGTGCTTTCTGATTTTTCTATGGAAGTTTACAAAGGGGAATGTCTCGTAGTTCAAAATTTAGATGAGCAAGTGCATCGGGATATTCTGTATATGCTTTGCGGGGAAAAAAGTCCTAAGAGTGGTGAGTTTTGCATGAGCGGTCGGCCGATTCAGCCGGCCGTATGCAGGGACTTTGCACTGATTTCGGCAGATCCCGCAAAAACGATGGTGTTTCGTGGAATGAGCTACCTGGATAATCTGTGTATGGGACTGTCACGTAGAGTGCCGGGCATCTGGAAGAATGCCCGCATGAAAAACAGTGTTAAAAAAGAGTATGAGGAGATTCTTGGCAAGGATGTATTTTCTATGCCGGTGGAGGCACTGGGAGAGCGGCAGAAGTGTCAGCTTGTCTATACACGGATTTTACTGCAAAAGCCTAAGGTAGTGGTGTGTGTACAGCCCTTTAAAGGTGCGGATCTGACTCATCGTGTGTTTATCTGGCAGATGATGGAAACTTTGCTGGATAAGGGGATGGCGGTGGTAATTTTGACAATCAATCTGGCTGATTCCATGTCTTTGGCGGACAGGCTGATATGTGTGGGAAAGGAAGGGATCGTGCAGGAGGTGTGCCGGGAAGAGTTCGGTTCAATTTCCATCAATGCGCCTTGGCTGGATTTATACCGTTGAGGCTCATGCGGGCACGGAGTCGGTTTCAGCCAATGCATGACCGAGCAGATAAAAAAAGAACCGTCCCCAGAGCTCATACGTCCCCAAAAACAGTCCTTCCA
>CAZUZZ010000148.1:0-5010 GCA_964625055.1 uncultured Bacteroides sp.
AAGATGAACTTGATATAAGTGGAAAGACTTGCTTAATTAAGAAAAATAGTGGATAATATAGCAGACAGGGAGTGAATCGTTCTGTTTGTGGAATGATTGTACTACCTATGTTATGATAAGTAGAACAAATGATCGCGGCTGTACAGACGAAAGGGTACAGACGAGGAAAGTCCGGGCTCCACAGGGCAGGATGCCGGATAACATCCGGTGGAGGCGACTCCAAGGACAGTGCAACAGAAATAATACCGCCCCGCAATTTCGCGAAAGCCGTGCAACGGCTTTTGGAGTTTTGCGTAAGCAATACTTCAGGAATTTCGCGAAGCGATATTCCGGGGTAAGGGTGGAATGGCAGTGTAAGAGACTACCGCCGTCACGGTAACGGGACGGGCTGTGTAAACCCCATCCGGAGCAAGACCAAATAGAGAGCGACAGGCCGGCCCGGTCTGCTTTCAGGTAGGTCGCTGGAGGGTCTCGGCGACGAGACTCCTAGATAGATGATCATTCACGACATAACCCGGCTTACCGTTCTGCTTATGTAAAATTTTATGCAGGGGCACAGGGGAGAAATCCTCTGTGCCCCTGTGAAGGGTATTTGAGGACAAGGAGAGACCAGTGATTTCCCGTGGGAAAGGACATAAAATAGCGACAGTTATTATAATTCTGCTCTGCATCCTTCTGCCGGCAGCGGACGCGCAGGCGAAGGAGCCGTCTCTGCCGCCCCATCTGATCCAGACGGTGAGCAATCAGGATATTTACGAGGGTCTGGCGGCGCTTAGGCTGCTTCAATGTGCTGTTCTGGAAGAGGAGGATGTGGAGGCGGCACGCGGGAACGCGGAAAACTGTGTGGTGCGGGTGATTATGGGAAAGGCCTATGGCAGCGGCGTGATCTATGCCATGACGGCCGATGCGGTGATCATTGCCACCAACAGGCATGTGCTGGAATATTGGGATGATGCGGAGGGAATCGTCTGGTTCCCGCAGGGGTACTTTATGAGCGCCAGATGCCTTGGCAGCGCAGAGAATTGCGACGTGGGATTTTTACAGGTGGAGAGCGGAGAGTTTGCGATGGAGACTCTGCTTGCACTTCGCCATGTGGCTGTGGATGAGGAGAGCGATGGCGGCCCGGAGAGGGGAACTGCGGTTTTTTGCCTGGGTGCGGGCCGTGAAGTGGAAGAGGTACTGTATCAGGAAGCTGTGGTGGAGGAACCTGTCCGATATATAGAGGATTTTGACGCTTATATGCTCTATGGCAGGGGATTTGCCAGGGAGGGGATGTCCGGCTGCGGCATCTTTGACGGCTGCGGCTATCTGGTGGGTCTGCTTGCCGGCGGCACGGATCGGAATGAGATCGCAGGAGTGCCCGTGAAAGACGTGGCAGCGGCTTATCGGGAAATCGTAGGGGAATAAAGGATATCTTTTTTGAGGAAGCTGTGGTATGATAGCAAGAAGGATAAGGGGGAAAAGGCTATGGCATTATTTCAGATAAGCAACGATAAGGTTACGATACAGGTGGACAGCCTGGGGGCGGAGCTGAAATCCTTGAAGGGCCTGCCGGATGGCAGGGAATATATGTGGCAGGGGGATCCGGCCTATTGGGGACGGACTTCGCCGGTGCTATTTCCCATCGTGGGCGGCCTAAAAGACGGCAGATACCGGGTGAATGGCAGGGAGTATACCATGGGGCAGCACGGTTTTGCAAGAGATATGGAGTTTCGTCTGAAAAGTCAGGTGGCGTCGGAGATCTGGTTTTTCCTGGAGTCTAATGAGGAGACTCTGCAAAAATACCCTTATCCGTTTTTGCTGGAGATCGGTTATGAGATCACGGAGCGCACGGTGGTGGTAAAGTGGCGGGTGTGCAATCAGGCAAAGGAGCCTATTTGGTTTTCCATAGGAGGCCATCCGGCCTTTCTGTGTCCCATTGACCCGGGAACGGATCAGACCCAGTATCGGCTGGTGTTCGACGAGAAAGAGAAGCTGGTTTCCTCCTGCATCGAGGATGGCCTGCTTGGACCGAAGAAAAAGACCTATGCCCTGCGGGACGGCATATTGCCTGTCACAGCGGATCTGTTTGACAACGATGCGCTGGTCATTGAGGGAGAGCAGGCCCATAGTGTGGCACTGGCGTGGCCTGACGGAAG
Source organism: uncultured Bacteroides sp. (assembly GCA_964625055.1). Classification (GTDB taxonomy): domain Bacteria; phylum Bacillota; class Clostridia; order Lachnospirales; family Lachnospiraceae; genus UBA3282. Next base: position 2,139 of record CAZUZZ010000148.1, read on the forward strand.
ACCTTATCTGACAGTGGACTTTGACGCGCCTCTGTTCGGGATCTGGTCGCCGCCGAAAAAGAAGGCGCCGTTTATCTGTATCGAACCCTGGTATGGGCGCTGTGACAGCGCGGATTTTACGGGAGAGTTTCAGGAGCGGGAGTGGGGACAGCGGCTTTCGGGGGCAGTTTTCGAGGCGCAGTACCGGATCACGATCGCATGAAAATACATAAGGGAGGAAGAACATGGCGCCGATAGTACAGTGCATGGGTCTGACTAAGACCTACGGAAGAAAAATTGCGTTGAATCAGATTTATCTGAATTTGGAGCGGGGCAGGATCATCGGGCTTCTGGGGCCCAATGGCAGCGGCAAGACCACACTGATCAAGATCATGAACGGATTACTCCGTCCTACGGCGGGGGAGGTGCTGATCAACGGGCAGCGGCCCGGTGTGGATACCAAGCTGCGGATCTCTTATCTGCCGGAGCGGACCTATCTGCATCCGGGTATGAAGGTGATCGAGATGGTGCAGTATTTTCAGGATTTTTATCCCGATTTCAGGGTAGAGCGGGCCTATGATATGCTGTCCAGACTGCAGATTCCGCCCCAGGAGTATCTTAAAAATCTCTCCAAAGGAACCAAGGAGAAGGTGCAGCTTATTCTGGTGATGAGCCGGGACGCGGATCTCTATATTCTGGATGAACCGATTGCGGGGGTGGATCCCGCTTCCAGAGATTATATTCTCAACACCATTGTAGGCAATTATAATCGCAGCGGTTCCATTTTGCTGTCCACGCATCTCATTGCGGATGTGGAGAATATTCTGGACGAGGTAGTGTTCATCAAATATGGCAGTATCGTACTGCAGGCTGGCGCGGAGCAGATCCGCCAGAATGAGCATAAGTCCGTAGACCGCTTTTTCAGGGAGGTGTTCGCATGCTAGGGAAATTGATGAAGTATGAGTGGAAAGCCACTTGGAAGCTGCTGCTTACAGCCAATCTGGTGACGGTGGTGATGGCGGTTCTGGCATGGGCGCTGGAGAATGTGGTGAAGTATCCGTCAGAGTTCAGCTTAGTGGATTTTATGCAGACGATCGTGCTGTTTACTTTCTTTATCAGTGTGCTCGCGGTGAGTGTTGGCACGGTGATCTATCTGATCCATCGCTTTTATACATCCACTTACGGGGATCAGGGATATCTTTTGCATACGCTGCCGGTGGACACACACCATATCATTATAGCCAAGGTGTTGGTGAGTACTATATGGATGCTGATAACGGAATGGATCATTATCTTTTCAGCCGTGGCGTTGATTGCGGGCAGCGTGGATACATTGAGAAACATGATGGAGGGATTTGTCGAAGTGCTGGAACTTCTGGGTGCAGAGAAAGTTACGGTCTTCACCGGGATCATGACGATAATCGCCGCTGTCTTTTCCTTGTTGGCAAGAGTGTTGAAGGTGACCGCCTGTATCTCTTTGGGGCAGCTTTCCTCCAACCACAAGCTGATGGTGTCCTTTGCCTGGTATATCGGCTGTTATGTAGTACAACGGATTTTTCAGACCGTGTATATGGCGATCGTGTTTGCTTTTTACAATAGTCGCTCCGAGGTGAGTTTCTCCTCGATTTTTAGAAGTCATTGGGAGATCTTACTGCTTTCCAGCATCATTTACAGCGTGGTGTTCTATTTATTGACCTGGTATGTGATGAGCCGGAAATTAAATTTGGATTAAATAGAAGAAACAAAGTGTGGCATGGATGAAAAGGCAGAAGAGTGCAGACAATTAAAAAAACAATTGTAATAAAATAGAAAGGACGTGTGCGGGTATGACAAAGATAGATATTGTCTCCGGTTTTTTGGGAGCCGGAAAAACAACATTGATCAAAAAGCTTTTGCAGGAGGCGCTGGCGGATACAAAGGTGGTGCTGATCGAGAATGAGTTTGGAGAGATCGGCATCGACGGTGGCTTTTTGCAGGAGGCGGGGATTGAGATCAAGGAGATGAATTCCGGCTGTATCTGCTGTTCTCTGGTGGGGGATTTCGGCGCTTCCCTGAAAGAGGTGCTGGCGACTTACACGCCGGAGCGCATTCTGATCGAGCCCTCAGGCGTTGGGAAGCTCTCTGACGTTATGAAGGCGGTGCAGGAAGCTATGACGGAGGAGGATGTGCAGCTGGGAAGTGCCGTTGCCGTGGTAGATGCCTGCAAATGTAAAATGTATATAAAGAACTTCGGAGAGTTTTTTGTCAATCAGATCGAGCACGCAGGAACCATCGTCTTAAGCAGAACGGATAAACTCAGCGAGGAAAAGCTGGCGGCCTGCGTGGAGATGATCAGAGAGCACAATGCAAAGGCAACGATCATTACCACATCCTGGGACGCACTGGACGGAAAGGATATTCTGGCTACCATAGAGGGGGCCGTGGATCTGGAGGCGGAGTTGATGCAGGAGGTTATGGAGATGCAGGAGGAGCATCATCATCACGGGCCGGACTGCACCTGCGGCTGTCATGATCACGAGCACCACCATGATCATGGGGAGCACGAGCATCACCATCACGACCATGAGGAGCACGAGCACCACCATGATCATGAGGATCACGAACATCATCATCACGACCATGAGGAACATGAACACCACCATCACGATCATGAAGAGCATGAACATCACCATCACGATCATGAGGAGCATGAGCACCATCATCATCACGATCACGAGGGGCATGACCATCATCACCATCATGCGGACGAGGTTTTCACAAGCTGGGGGATGGAGACGCCGGCGCTGTATCAGCGTGAGGAGATCGCTCATATTCTGGAGGAACTGGATCACGAAGAAGAGTACGGTCTGGTGCTGCGTGCAAAGGGCATGGTAGCCGGAGCGGACGGCGGCTG